>JALTWL010000345.1 GCA_027047045.1 Micavibrio sp. | reverse complement strand
TTGTGAACACCAAAGGCTTTTAAAACAGAAAAGCTAATAGCAAGCAGAGGCACTAAAGACAAAAGTGTTGTATATACAAGGCTCATCGCGCGCAAATTTAACTGCCCATGCCGAATATCTGCCCCAATTGCTAAAATTATTCTTAAAATTCGCCGTAAAAAATAAGCATATATGGGCTCAGATGCAGGATTTTTCCATATCCATTTTAATATATGATTTAAATATCTATCTTTGCCCAATATACCCATAATCTATAGCCTTAAAATAATCCTTTTAACAACTCCTTACTATTGCCAATATCTTTTAATATTTGTTCAGGATTTTGTTTTACTTTGTCTTTGATATTTTTAATATCTTTTAGCTGCTTTAATTGCTTTTCGATATTTTTTCCTGTTGCTTTTATGTCAGCTGGATTTTGCAAGATATTATTTATAACTGCGGCATAATCAGGCTTAATTTTAATATTATCCCAAGCCCCCTTAATGTCAACTGGCACAGTTATGCCTTGCTTTTTACTGCCGATATTCTCACCTGCATTAGAGCTTATTTGAGAATTTTTAACCACAAGCATAGGAATAATGCGATAGTTAATGGAGCGTCCCGCCAAATTAACCTCTCCTGCACCACTAGCATCAAGTAAAGGTCCAACAAGTTTCATGTCTTTATTGTTTAAAACACCCTTATCAATGACAAAGCTTGCACCTAAGCTGGCAAATTCTGTACCTTTATCGCCAAGATTTAACTGCGCTAGTTTTTTTTGCATCATTTTAGCAATATTGACTAAATCTATTCCTTCAATCCTACCATCTTTAAGGGCGATTTTACCACTACCAGATAGATTTTTTATTATAGATTTTTGGCTTCTACCAACAGAATTTGCGCTAATTTCAAATATTCCTGCCCCCGATAACATATCAATATCTGCAAAGCTTTTTAAAATAGGCTTAATTGGCATTTTGTCCGCCAATATTGAAAAACTAAGCGCTGTTTTCTCAGCATTTTCAGCAAGTGAAAATTTAGCCTGCATCTGCCCAGCATTTACATCAATTTTAGGCATATCAAATCTTAATTTTCCAGCATTTAGCTCTAATATTGCTGTGCCTGATTTTGTTTTTAAATCCTTATAAATAATCCCGCTATGTTTAAAAGTAAATTTACCATCTAAGCTATGCAATATAGATAGGTCTATTTTTTCGTCTGACCAACCTGTATTTTCTATGCTTTTATCAGTATTTTCAGCTATCTCATTGCTCTTAACATCTTTAGATGTGGCAGATAATTTTTTAAGTAAAGCTGGAATATCAAGAGGCTCAGGCAAGTTAAGTTCTGCGGCAATATAGGGCTTTGCCGATTGTTTTTGTTTAAATTCAAAACGACCATCAGCTTTTAGCTCATCTAGCTGTAGCTCTATATTATTTGCAGTGAAAAATATTGCTTTTTCTGTGTCAGTTTTAATTTTGATATTATCAACAAAAAGCGCCATAGATGAAAATGGCACTGTAATATTTTCAGTTGGGCTAAGCCAGCTTGCAAGGGCGGTGATGTTTTTTATATCAGTCTTAATCTTACCAGACATTAAATGATTATCATTTAAAAGAAACTTGCCCACCATATTTATATCAACAAGCGATGGAGTGGATATTGCCATTTTGCCAGATATATTTTTTTGAGCAATTAAATTTGCTAATTTATCAAATTCTAAATTAACACTTACCATGCGGGCTCTGTATTGAAACTTGCCATCTATTGCCACTGGTGAGTTTGAATTTTTAGCCTTAAGCGCAATGTTAATTTTATCTATGGCATATTTTGTAGAATTAGATGCATCATAATAATTAAAAGAACCATCTATTAACTCTATTTTGCCAAAATTCATATCAAATTTGGGTGGTAACTGAGTATAAGTTGTGCCAGTTTTGCTATCATAAACTTGCCCCCCTTTTTCTGTATTGGGAGAAGCCTTTCCATCTTTAGGCATAAAATCCCAGTTTTTTTCACCAATTTTACTAACTTCAAGAAAAATTTGTGGTTTTTTTAGAATAAATTTATCAATTTCTACCCTTTTTTCCAAAAGAGGCATCAATTTCAATTTAACATCAATTTCCTTTATTTCTATTAAATTTTTAGCCTTACCCCAATTAGCATTAGACAGCGCAACATCTTTTAAATTGAGAGCTAAATTTGGCCATATAGTCAGCCCAATATCATCTGAAATGCTAAGATTTCGCCCTGTATAGTCCTTTACACTTGCCACTATTTTTGGCTTTAGCTTATCTAAAGGCAAAAAATAAGGTAAAAAAGCCACAAAACCAACAACTAGCAGTAACAATATCATTAAAAATATTACAAATTTTTTCATTTTTTTACAGTGCCTCAAAATTGATTAAAAGATTCTCCAGTAACTAGTTAAACTAATACTAAGTTAAAAACAATAAAAGAAAAAATTAAAAATTTATTGACATAACTCTGAATATGGGGTATAAGTTAAGTATTCTGTAAAATGAATCGGTTTAAAATAACTTTTAGAAGGGGAAATAGTATGGATAAAAATGACAAAGACAACGAAGATGACAAAAGAACAAAAGAAAAAGTTAGTGATTTTGAAAAAGAGCTAGAAGATATAATCTCAGACACAAGTTTTGATGACAAGCTAGAAGAAATGGGGCTAAAAAAACCTAGTAAAGAAGAATTCTTACAAGAAGAATTAGCAGAAAAAGACGAAGAAATTGCCAAGCTAAAGACTGAGATTGCAAATAGAGATAAAAAAGTAGAAGAACTTCAAACAGAAGTACAACAACTAAAAGAACTTGCTAAATCCGCTAATCGTCAGCGCGAAAGATTGCAAGAAAAATTCAACCAGCAATCGGAAAGAAAAATACAAAAATTTATCAAAGAACATTATTTACCTACTGTAGATAGTTTGGAAAATGCTCTTCAATATATAACAGGTGAGCAAGATATAGAAGGTATTAAGGGCATACTTACCAATTGTTACAATGAGCTTGCTGCAGTTGGAATAGTAAAAATTGAGGCCAAAGGGCAAAAATTTGACCCAGAATATCACGATGCGCTTGCGGTTGGCTCTGATAAAGATAAGGAAGACAATACAATTCTTTCTGTTCAAGAAACAGGCTATAAAAATGAAAATACTGGCGAACTTGTCAGACCAGCAAAAGTTATTGTGAACAAACATAGCTGAATATAAAATTTCCCCTAAAAAAAACCTATCTTTAAATTTGTGTTAGAGATAGGTTTTTTTACTTGTTTTATTTGTATAGATATAGTTATTATACTAAGAATTTCTAGCATGCTATAGCTTTTTTAGGAGGTAAATATGGCCAAGAAAAAACTAAAAAATCAAAATGAAAATTGTGAAGTAAATAAAGAAAGTAAAGAACAGGTAAGTAACTCCCAAAATAATGGCGATGATACACAAAAAATGCTAGAGCAACTGCAAAAAGAAAATAGTGAACTAAAAGACCGCTTGCTTAGAGCTTTGGCAGAGGTTGAAAATATTAGAAAAAGAGCAGAAAAAGAAAAAGAAGATACTGCAAAATACGCAATTGCAAAATTTGCAAAAGAAATGCTAGGAGTAGCTGATAACTTAGCTAGAGCCCTAGAGTCTATTAGCGAAGAAGATAGAAAAAATATTAAACAGCTAGAAAATATATATGTTGGGGTTGAAGCCACCCAAAAAGAACTTATGCGCGCATTTGACATAGGCGGAATAAAAAAGCTAGAGCCTATGGACAAAGCTTTTGATGCCAATTTCCATGAGGTAATGTTTGAAGCTGATATGCCAGAAAAACCTGCAGGACAGGTGATTGAAATATTAGAAGATGGCTATACAGTAAATGGGCGACTTTTACGCCCTGCCCGCGTTGGGGTAGTTAAGAAAAAATCTAAGTAATGGCTAACTTATGGCTGTTTACACTGAAATAGATAAATATTATTTAGATGATTTGTTAAAAAATTATGATATTGGAAAATGTGAATGCTTGCATCCAATATCAGATGGAATTAGCAATAGTAATTATAAATTATCAACAAATAAAAATGAATATTTACTAACCATTATTGAAGATAAAAATACAGATGATGAAGATATAAAATTTGTTGTTGATATCCTGCAAAAACTAAAAGAACAAAAAATTCCAACCCCCGCCCCTATCATAGATAAATCTGACAGTATTATTCATAAATATAAAAATAAACCTCTAATAATTACAGAATTTCTGCAAGGTCAGCATATAAAAAATTCTCAAGATTTTGATGCGACCGACATTGTGGGGGAGCTAATTGCAAAAATACATATAACTACTGATAGTATAAAATACATTAGAAAAAACCCCCGCCCAATTACAAATTTAATTGCAAATATAGATAAATATACAAATTATGCAGATAAGTTTCAAACTGGCTGGGGAGGGAAAATTATAAATATAGCCCAAAATATCATAAGTAACTGGCAAGATAATTTACCCTCTGGAATAATACATGCAGATTTATTTCCAGATAATATTTTGTTTAATAACAACAAAAAGCAAATTAGTGGTGTAATTGACTTTTATATGGCAGGACATGATATATTTGCTTATGATTTGGCCATATGTATAAATGCTTGGTGTTTTGCAGGAAATGAAATAGATATAGCCAAGACAAAGAAAATGTTAGATGCTTATCAAAAAATACGCCCCCTAACCAACGCAGAAAAAGTAATTTTTCAAACTATAATGCAAGCTGCTGCAATTAGATTTTTGCTAAGCCGCCTTTATGAGTGGTTTAATCTTCCCAAAGATGCCTTAGTTACCCCACATAATCCACAAGAATATATGGATAAATTAGACTATCACATAAAAAATAATATAATTGAGCAAATTTATGAAACAAGTTGATATCTTTACAGATGGTGCGTGCAGTGGTAATCCTGGTGAAGGTGGATGGGGAGCTATTCTTAGATATGGCTCTCATGAAAAGGAAATATCTGGATATAAAAAAACAACCACCAACAATCAAATGGAGCTAACCGCTATAATTGAGGCATTAAGACTCTTAAAAGAACCGTGCCGAATTACTATTCACACAGATAGTAAATATGTAATAGATGGCATAACAAAATGGCTTGAAAATTGGCAAAAAAATAACTGGAAAACAGCCTCTAAAAAACCAGTAAAAAATAAAGAGCTTTGGCAAGAGCTAAATACAGAAATTTCAAAACATAAAATTCATTGGAAATGGATAAAAGGCCACAGCGGTCATATAGAAAATGAACGCGCAGACAAACTTGCCACCAGCGCTATTAAAAATCTTAAGCAATAATATCAGGCACAAGCATAGATTCTATGTATGATATTTGGTCTTTTAAAGCTAATTTACGTTTTTTCAAACGCTGCATACGCAACATATCAACTGGCGGAGTTTCTGCCAGCTTGTCAATTACGATGTCTAAATCTCTATGTTCTTCTCTTAGTCTTTCTAGCAGTTCGCGTAGTTCTTCTTCATCTTCTAACATCGTAAAAATACACCATATCTAAAATAATTAACTCTTTTACAAAACTTCAATATTAGATAGTATCAAAAAAAGGTAAAAAAATAAAAAAGAATGTGAGATAAAATGACAAAAAAAAGAATTGGTATTCTAACAAGTGGTGGAGATTGTGCGGGGCTTAATGCAATATTGCGGTCTGCGACCCATGCAGGCTGTTTAGCGGGCTATGAAATAATAGGCATAGAGGACGGCACGGCAGGGCTTTTAACTGTGCCTGTTAGATATAGAAAATTAACTCCACAAATGATGGATACAAATATAATGCGACAAGGGGGAACAATTTTAGGCACAACCAATAAAGGCAATCCATTTAAATTTCCAATGGCTGATGGCTCTTTTAAAGATAGGTCAGATGAAATAATTGCTGCGGTTAAAGGCTTAAATATAGAGGCCTTAATTGGTATTGGTGGTGATGGTTCACTTGCAATTTTAAGAAAATTAGCGCAAAAGGGAGGATTTAGACTAATTGGTATTCCCAAAACTATAGACAATGATATTGGAAAAACTGAAAATTCTGTTGGCTTTGAAACTGCCGTTTGGACAGCCACTGAGGCGTTAGATAGATTGCAACCGACCGCCGCTAGCCACGATAGAGTAATGATACTAGAAGTTATGGGGCGTGATGCTGGTCATATTGCTCTGACAGCGGGCATTGCAGGTGGGGCAGATATTATATTGATACCAGAAATTCCCTATTCTTTAGATGCTGTTGCTAAAAGAATAGCCGATATGCGTGAAAAAGAAGGTAGAAATTTTGTTTTAATGATAGTATCAGAGGCGGTTAAAACTGCTGAAGGTAAAATTTTACAAGTAGAACATAAAGGTGAAGAAAAAAGATATGGCGGTATTGGTCATTATTTGGGCGAGCATATTGCAGCTAAAACAGGCTTTGAAACACGCGTTACAGTTCTTGGACATGTTCAAAGAGGGTGCCCTCCAATTCCAATGGACAGACTAATTGCTTGTGCTTTTGGAGTGGAGGCAATTAAGCTAATTGAAAGTGGAGCATCTGATAGAATGCTTGCATGGTCAAAGCGCAAAGTAATAGATGTTCCAATAAAAACAGCTATCGCATCATACCAAGATGTTGATGCGGGCGGACAAATGGTGCAAATAGCCCGCAAGCTTGGAATTTGTTTTGGGGACTGATTTTATAGCCAATCCACAATTTGGAAAAATAGCTTTACATAGCTATTATTCAAATTATTTAGACTATTGATTTAAGCGCCCCCATATTCTGGGTTATGCAAGGTTTCATTTAGGGTAAATCTATTACCAGCTATAGCTTTAGATACCATAAGTATCTCTAGAATTAGCTGTATAACCAATTTTAAAGCCCAAATTTCCCAGAATGTTTTTTGAAATTTCCTGATTTTAACTGTTCTTTTAGCTTAGTTATTTTTTGAGAAAGCGCATTAAAGTCATCTTGTATTTCTATAATGGCTGTTCGTACAAAATTCAGTTCTGGCTCTTTTTTAGATTTTGATACTAACATATCTTTTATGCCCAGCGTCAATATGCTTTTATTATCAATAGTTTGAAAGTTAACATAAACACCTTCTTTTTTTAATTTATCTGCAAGAAACTGCATATCTAAGCCTGTACCAAAGTTACTAATCGCAATTAACGATATATTGATATTTAAATTTGGATATTTTTCTTTTAATGCTACTAACTTTCTTTTTGTGCAATCTGAGTTATCAAGACCACCATCTGTTAAAATTATAAGCTCTGCACCTTGATTTTTGCCTTGAACTGCCATCATATTGCTAAGAGTATCTAATTCATTTTCAAGATAGGAATAGGAACGTGGCCCATCACCAGAAGCATTGAAAAAACTTTGTACCTCTACAGTTGGTAGCCGTGATGTGACCATTTTGGGTAAAGAGCTATTATCACCAAATAAAATTGTGGTTACAGATAACTTGCTATCTTTTCTCTCTTGCGCTGCCCTTGTTGCAACATATGCGTTATAAAGCGCAACATCTAAAGGAGATTCTTTTTCTCCATACATAGTGGCCGCCATGCTACCAGAAGCATCAATCAAAAAATAAATATTTTTTTCTTCAGTAAGTGGTATTGTTCTAATATCTTCTAAGTCAGAAATAAAATCCCCTCCAAATTTATGTAATTTATCTAAATAATTCACCTTAGCTACCTCATATCTTTAATAAAATACTAGAATCGTCTTAAACCAACATATGTTAACAGTAAATAAAAATATGTCAAGGCAATTATGCAAATTATTTATCTGGCTGTAATTC
>JALTWL010000344.1 GCA_027047045.1 Micavibrio sp. | reverse complement strand
TTACCTTTGAATTCATAGCAAACATTTTCCAGTGATAAATGAGGATAAACGAAGCAGTAACCCAAGCTGCGATGGTTATTATGAGAACAAAGGTTAACACAGACATAATTAGTTGAATGTTTGTTGATCTTCTGCTTCTGCTGGGGTTTTCTCATCATTTGCACTTGCATCATTTTTTGTCGGCGAGATTTTAAATGCCAAATACAAAATGGCAATGTACACCAAAAGTCCGTAGAAGCATGTTGGAAGAATTAAGGCTCCATAGACCATTTTTTCTTTAAACATTGCATAAATCTCTATTGCGGAAAAATAAGATGCAAAAACGATACCTAAAGCGGCAACTGTTCTTAGTGCATGCACGCGCGCCGTATTCATTTTTTGTCCGCCCCAACTGCAGAACCGGTTTGACAAAGCTAAAGCAAGCAACAACGCGAAGAAGCCAAAGCCAAAGTAGCAGGTGGGATAGCCCAAAAAGTACGAACAACCACTGTCAATTGCGCAAGTCTGCGAAAATAATTTAACGGCTGAGAGGTATCCGGAGAACAAAACACCGGCCACGGAAAGATAGATAATATAATTTTTAATTTGTTTTGTATTCATAAAGTTTTTTAATCTTGTAAATTCTTTTTGATTTTACAGGTTTTTACTCTTGCGCGCAACAGAGTGGTTTGAAAACTACTGCTTTCTACAAGACCACAGTCCTTTTTTGTGTAGCTTAGCTTGAAGTTGTGCTGATTCAAGAAGGTCCTTGAATGTGTTGTCCGGAGGGTAGTTTTTTGCTTTTGCAAAACCTTCCTCAACCATTTTTTGGTTTACAAATATGTCGGTGTAGACATATCTAAGCAGTCTGCCGTATTTATCTGTCTCGGACTTATCTTTTTTAAGGGTTACTTGTTTGTTATTTATAAACCGCTTTAGAGCTTCTTTTGCTTCTTGGTAGTAGCATTCTCCTTTCTCAGGGGCATCTATACCTATGAGTCTTATTTTGTCTCCCGATGCGGTTTTGAAAGTATCACCATCTATTACATAGAGAACCTCAGCTTCTGATGACGGCAGAGTTGCAGAGACTGCCTCGTGCTTTAGAGATGTTGCTGTAGAATGAAGCAAAAATGATAGAAAAATTAAAAATGCAAGCAAAAACAGCTTTAATGTAAATTTTTTCATAAAACGAAATTATTGAATAACAAACACACAAAGCATATCATAATATTAATACCAAATAAGTAAGCATTTGCACATATTGTGTATTTAATGCATTATTTATTTAGGCTTTTCATTTCCAACAGAGGGAGGAGAAGCGATGTGCAAGCCATGGCATGACGCACATCATTTTGAGCAATTTTTATCTGCTGTTGTGGAGCAGGTAAGACGCGTAGCTAAAATGGGCCAGTTGCCAGATGGAATACGATATACACTTGAAGACATTGGAGGTCCGTTTAGGATAGAGAAAGTATCAATTTATGATGGATCCTATGAGATAGAGGCGTGGCCGGATGGGCATAGAGCTCGCATTTATCATGCTCCATCAAGGGG
>JALTWL010000343.1 GCA_027047045.1 Micavibrio sp. | reverse complement strand
GCAGAGAAGAGGGCAGAGAAGTATGGAGAGGACAGCCCCTTTTGGCAGATACGCAAGCTGGAGGAGCCTGCCTTTTTGCACTACTATCTGCAGGCGTTGGAGAATGTCGATATCCTAAATAAAAGTCGCATCCTCGATCTGGGTGTCCACAGGGGCGATGAGTATCAGGCGATCCGATCGCTGCTTGATGAAGCATCACAGCCGCTGCCCGAGTTTGTCGGTATCGACCACGCCAAGAGTGCTATCGCTGAGGCGACACGCCGCTTCCCCGAAGAGGGTGCCCGCTTCATCCAGGCAGATATCAACGATCTCTCACGACTCTCGCTGGGACGCTTCGATCTGCTCATCTCCATCGGCACCCTCCAAAGCCCCGGTATCGCCTACAAACAGTTGCTCATGGAGCTGGTACAGCAGCACCTCACACCCTCTGGTGCCCTGATCCTCGGCTTCCCCAACTGCCGCTGGATCGGCGGCGAGATGTGTTATGGCGCCAAAGTCCCCAACTACACTATGAGCGAGATGGGACACCTCTACAGCGACGTCATCTTCGCCAAGAAGTATCTACAGCAAAAGAAGTACCGCGTCACTGTGACGGGGAAGCAGTATGTTTTTGTAACGGCAACGAAGATAGGGGTGGGTAGGGAGTAGGTTCTTAATCATCAATTTTAAGAGTAATCTGCCTATAATGTTCCTTGAATAAATAGTTAGTTTATAGGAAACTGAAAGGTATATATGTCCATAACGAAAAATATATTTGTAAGATTACTCGATAATAGGCTTACTCAGAATAATATAAAACTAGTTCAAAGCATTGATACTTCAACTAAAAAAGACAATCTTATTAATAAGATTATAACTTATGTTTTTTTACCTATATTTGTAAGTATATTGGCAGGATTAATGATATTTTATATACAGAGACAAGATTTAATAACAAGTAAAAAAATGGAAAGCTTTGAATATATTGTCGAACAACTTAACAACTTATCTTCAAATAGATATAATCAGATGGAAAATGTAAATTTCATGTATAGTTCTTATTTAAATATATTAAACAACTCTAAAGATAAAAGTACAGAATACATAAAAATGGACTTTGATAGGCTGAAGTTAAAGTTTATTACAAACGATAAGAAAAGAGAAGTTAAAACCAAAGTAATCATAAATAATATACGAATGCATGCAAATTTATTAAAAGTTTATTATGGCTTTTCAATTGATGACACAATACTTCCAATAGAGAAAATGATTGCTATAGTTAAATTTAATATGAAAACTGAACAAACATTAAATACACAATTCTACTCAATAATGGATCAAGTAAAAGAGTTCTATTCTCACAAGCCATCAGAAAAAGAAAAAAAATCTTTTGCTCTAAAATTTAATAAATCGGTTAATGAGTTAATTAATGGAGAAAGCTCAAAAAAAGCCTTAAGAGTAACAACTGATTTAAAAAAGTTCTACCTTAATGAATTTAATATCTTTCAAAATATGATTTACAAAACATATGAAAATGAATTTGAATTTTTTAATT
>JALTWL010000342.1 GCA_027047045.1 Micavibrio sp. | reverse complement strand
GCGTTAATTGGGGTTCTTTAGACCAAAAATTACTTGCCGATTTAATGGATAAAAACTCAAAATTAAAAGTACCAAAAACTGCTGACGAAATTATGCGCGATGCGCTTGTCAAATCGGCAATAAAGAGTGCTAAAAAAGCAATAGAAATTGGACTTGGCACAGATAAAATTATCCTATCTGCAAAAGTCAGTAGAGGGCAGGATTTAATCGCTGTTTATCGGGAGCTAGCAAAATTATCTGAATTTCCGCTACATTTAGGACTAACTGAGGCTGGCATAGGAAGAAAGGGGCTTATTGCATCTGCCTCTGCAATGGCAGTGTTATTACAAGAAGGAATTGGCGATACAATTAGAATTTCTCTCACCCCTCGCCCAAATGAATCTAGGGTGGAAGAAGTGCTTGCTTGCCAAGATTTATTGCAATCTATGGGGCTTCGCAATTTTACTCCACAAATTAGCGCTTGCCCTGGTTGTGGTAGAACTACAAGTAATGTTTTTCAAGGGCTTGCCGTTGAAATCGAAGAATTTGTTAGAAAAAATATGCCTATTTGGCAAAAAAAATATAGCGGTGTTGAAAATTTAAATATTGCGGTTATGGGTTGCATCGTTAATGGTCCGGGGGAGAGCAAACATGCCGATATTGGAATTAGCCTACCTGGCACAGGTGAGAGCCCCATTGCTCCCGTTTTTATTGATGGCAAAAAAACTCATACCCTAAGAGAGGGCAACATCGCAGATAAGTTCAAACAAATATTAGAAGAATATATAGCCGCCCGCTTTTCCAAAAGCGCCCCCCAAGACAGCAAAAAACTAATTATTAAAAAACGGTCATATGTCTAATCACAAAGATATTTATGACATTTTTTATTTTTTAGGACTACGTAAAAGGTATCTGCGGTACTTAACTATTTGTTATATTTAAATATTTGTGATACTGTTCATAAAAAATATGATTTTACATAGCGTTGCGTATTTGGGGGAAGATGAGTCGCTTAAAGAGAAGTTGCTGAACTTAAGGGGAGGTTGCTTAAATTAACAGTCTTAATAATTTTTAAGATAGCTGTATAAAAAATATTTGCGATATCTAAAGCCTCCAACATTAGTTTTACCTAAGTGTAATTTTGCATAATATGACGCGGTAGGAAGCTTAAATTAACTGTCCAAATGATTTTTAAGAATAACTATATACTCAGCTGTTAACCCATATTGCATTATATTAAATTGATAAACTTGCATTAACAGTTAATGTTGCGATATCAGCATAAAACTAGACGATATTTAAAACTTATAGCTTAAATAGATTGAATAAAAATCTGTAACGTATATAAATATAGATATATCTTATTGATTTTGGGCTTTATTTTCCTTTGAAAGAGAAAAAGAAAGCAGTTTTGCTCTGTCAAAGACAGGGTACAGCTCTTGCATTATATCGTCAATCACGTGGGCTTTTTTCTCAGTTAATTTGCGGGCATTATCTGATAACATTTGTCCCTCAACTGGATTTAAATATAGGTGATGTATTTCTTCAAAAAGCGC
>JALTWL010000341.1 GCA_027047045.1 Micavibrio sp. | reverse complement strand
TTGTATCCATAGCAATTGCACGAACTACATTTTCACCTAAATGTTGTGCAACTTCTAACACTAATGTTTGCCCATCACGCTCAACATGCAAAGCATTTAAAATAGAAGGCATTTCACCTTCAAATTGTACATCAACAACCGCGCCCATAATTTGGGTAAGCTTACCGATAGCACCCGCTTTTTTCAACTTAGTTACTTTTGCACCTGTTTTTTTTGCCGTAGCCCTCTTTGCTGGAGCTTTTTTCTTTGCTGTTGTTTTTTTCTTGGCCTCTGCCATTTTTTTTCTCCTTACTTTAAAAAATTCAAATTTTAAACTGCTTCTGCCCCTGAAATAATTTCAATTAGCTCACTTGTAATATAAGCTTGACGCGCTCTATTATAGGTTAATTCTAATTTACTAATCATTTCCCCAGAATTGCGTGTTGCATTATCCATAGCCGTCATTCTTGCCGCTTGTTCACCTGCTGCACTATCAAGCAAGACACGGAAAATCTGCACCGCAACATTTAATGGTAAGATATTTTCTAAAATTTCTTCTTCTGTTGGTTCAAATTCATAGACAGCCCGAATACCAGTTGCTGACTTTTCATCTATTTTTTCATCTTCATCATTATTTGTTGCTTCAAAAGGTATCAGTTGTTGTGTCGTTGGAATTTGAGAAATAACTGACTTAAATATATTATAAACCAAATGACATTTATCAAATTCACCAGCATCAAACCTATCTAACACAGATTTAGCAATCTCTTGCGCATCATTAAAACAAAGACCTTTTTTGCCAGGACCTTCAAAAAATTCTACTATTTTGTCAGAAAATTCAAATTTTAAAATATCGCGCCCCTTACGACCGACGCAAATAATGCTGACTTCTTTGCCATCATCACTTAGTTTTTTAATAAGCTCTCTTGCCTTTTTAGCAACATAGCTATTAAAGCCACCACAAAGCCCTCTATCAGATGTTACAACGACCAGCAAATGCTTATCATCTTTACCGCTACCCGCAAGTAATTTAGGACTGTTTTCATCAATAAGAGTATTTGCCACCAAACGCCCCAACATATTTGCCATAGTTTCTGCATATGGTTGGCTAGCCTCTGCTTGTGTTTGTGCACGTTTTAGCTTACTGGCTGCTACCATTTTCATAGCAGAAGTAATTTTGCGTGTTGACTTCACGCTTGCTATTCTATCTCTAAATTCCTTTAAACTTGGCATAGTTTAAAACCTTCCGCTTTATGCAGTTGTTCCATGTTTTTTAACAAAAGATGCTTTGAAGTCATCAAGGAATTTTCTTAATTTCTCCTCTATTGCCTCAGTCAATTTTTGTTCTTTTGCAACGTTATTTAAGATAGACTTACCCTTAGAGCGAATAGAATTTAAAAATTCTTCTTCAAATTCATTTACCAACCCTACATCTAAATCATCTAGATAGCCGTTCACACCTGCAAAAATGGATACAACCTGTTCTTCCACCTTAAGGGGGCTATATTGCGACTGTTTTAAAAGCTCTGTTAGCCTTGCACCACGAGCAAGCAATTTTT
>JALTWL010000340.1 GCA_027047045.1 Micavibrio sp. | reverse complement strand
ATCGTTACGGAATGCCATCTCCTTATGAGCATAATGTAACTAGAAGAAATACAAAACTATTAGCATCTGGAAACTGGAGAGCTTCGATAGCTGTTACTCCAATCCATGAGTCTGAAGGTATCATAACACCAAATGGATTGTTTTTTAACAGACACCATGGTGGAACACCTACAATAGACCCTAACAAACATAGACTAATGATAAATGGGACTGAAAAAGAGATAGTTCTTACTATGGATGAGTTAAAAAGATATCCAAGTGTGACAAGAATCCACTTTATAGAGTGTCCAGCTAATGGTGGACAAGAGTGGAGAGGACCACAATACAACTCTTTACAATTTGCTAAAGGTTTTATGAGTTGTGCTCAATGGACAGGTGTGTATATAAAAACTATCATAAAAGATTTAGGACTTAAACCTGGAACACAATGGATGTTAGCTGAAGGTGGCGACAGCTCTAGTATGGGTAGAACTATACCTATAGAAAAAGTTTTAGATGATGCTATGATAGTTTGGGCTCAAAATGGTGAGGCTTTAAGACCTGAACAAGGTTATCCTATTAGACTACTAGTTCCTGGTTGGGAAGGTAACCTTTGTGTAAAATGGTTAAGAAGGATAGAGTTCTCTAGCGATCCATACTTCTGTAAAGAAGAAACTGCAAAATATACAGCTCTTAGACCAGATGGTAAAGCTATAGAGCATTTTTATGCTAACGAAGTAAACTCTACTATAGTTAAACCTTCACCTGAAAAAGGTTGGCAAAACCTAAAAGATGGTGAATGGATAGAGATAGAAGGTTTAGCTTGGAGTGGTTTTGGAACTATAAAAGGTGTGGATATATCTCTTGATGGTGGTAGAACATACCAAAAAGCTAAACTAAAAGGTCTTGTGCTACCTAAATGTTGGACAAGATTTAGTTTTATGCACAAATACAAAAAAGGTGAAGAGCTACTTTTAACTTCAAGAGCATATGATGATCAAGGAAATATCCAGCCAACAGTAGATCAAGAGCTAACAGCTGTGGGTGTTGAAGCTGTTTACCATAGAAATGCTGTTGAAACTTGGAAAGTAAATAAAGATGGTTCGGTTACTCATGTTCAAATGAGATCTAAACTCAAAAGAGCCAAAGATGGAAAAGTTGTAATAGATAAAGAAGGAGAAGCATAATATGAAAGCGGTAACTAAAATAGCAATAACTGGTAGCTTAGCAGCTGCAACAGCTCTTTTTATGTCAGCATGTCTTGGTGACTCTCCTTCTGCAAAAGGTGCAGGAGCTGGTAGTGCAACTGCTACCGAAATATACCCTTGGAATGGTAAAAAAACTATAGATGGTGGGCTATACTATCCTATAGTTAACGACAAAACTGGACCTTATTATGTAAATAAAGAGGCAGTAGAAGCTACAGCAACAGTTAAATATGAGGGCAAAAAACCTGTTTATCACTTTGCTGATGATGCTATCAAATACAACAAAGGAAGAGTAGCTACTCCTGCTGAGTTAGCAGCTTGGGATAGAGATGTAACTCCAACTTCGCCTCC
>JALTWL010000339.1 GCA_027047045.1 Micavibrio sp. | reverse complement strand
ATGTATGTATGTATGTATGTATGTATGTGTGTGTGTGTATATATATATATATATATATATATGTGTGTGTGTGTGTGTGTGTGTGTGTGTGTGTGTGTGTGTAAGTATGAGTTATCTTCTGTGTATGTATGTGTGTATGTATGTATCTAGGTAACTATGTATGTATACATCCATCCATGCAGGTATGCAAGCATGCATGCATGTGTGTATGCACGTATGTATGTAGGTAGCTAAGTAGGTAAGTATGTATGTATGCATGTGTGTATATGTATGCTTTCATGTATTATATATAAGACTGCAGGCATATTTGTCTATATATTTGAAACGATCAAGTGTCACAAAGTTGTTCTTATAAACCATCTATTTTTTTCTACCCATACACAGCTAGCGGAGAGGGAGATGCAGAGAGAAAAAGATACAAGGGTAGATAGACATACCCTTACACAGACACATTTTTCTCGCACACGTTCTCTCTCTCTCTTTCTCTCTCTGTACTCACTCTCTCCTTCTGTCCCTCGCTATCTACTGCTGCTGTTGCTACTGTGTCTACTACTATTAGTACTAATATTGCAGTAGGTCAAAATATTGTTCGTTCCATTTATACTGACAACGTTTCTAATGTAATTTTGTAGTACCGTCCTTTCTTCTGGAACTTGAATTTACAGGTCTAGTATAATAAAGCAACAGACAAAAACGTGGGTGGGGGGGTTTATGAAGTACTATTTTCAACCTACTTCTTTAAGACCGATGTACGATGTTAGCAACACACAATGTTATATTAGTTATTTTAGGTCTGCAGGTAAAAAGAAGCAAAATCGATCATCAGAGAAATTGCTCTCTGAAAAGTATATGAGAACTGTTTTTTGTCAACGATTAAATGGCCCCTACTCTGCGTCCCATTCCTATCCTCATCCCCTCCCTCGCGAAACTCTGAAGTAAGTGGCTCTGCAGTCTACGTCGGTTCAGATATCAGTCATGAAGCACGATCGATCCACCGAATGTCACGGATCTTATACCTTACACGCGACAGCGATGTTATAATACCTATCAAGTGTCATAGACCACAACATAATACATATTGTCCAACCCACCGTAGTTATAATATTGTAATAAATGTCTGATCACATGGGTGAGTATATTTCAACAGGTATCATTTTAGATCTCTGCGAGGTTTACAATTAACATAATAGGGCAATACTGCTGTCGATCGCTTCAGTTAAACCAGGCATTTTTTGTAATATATATTTTATTATTATTTTAATCATTAACTGAGTTAGACAAAATGAGTAGGCGTGACACGTGATTTTCTAAACCTAGGCAGATGACAATATGTTTGTAAGCGGTGAAATGACAATTGCTTCTAAGATATCCGTAGGCTATGTATGTTGCGATTGCACGTTTTTGGGGTGTTGTGTATCATTCAACCTTTAAAGAAAAATAATTCTAACCCGGAATTTTTTTTCTCTCTCTCTCTCTTTTGTCTAGTCAGCGTAAAGAGTTGTATTTCGCTTACAGACTTATTCCGCATGCACAGATATATTGTAGACTAC
>JALTWL010000338.1 GCA_027047045.1 Micavibrio sp. | reverse complement strand
CGTGTGACTAAGCAGTGGTTTAATGCAAGTGAGGTTGGAGAATATGATATCGAATGTGCTGAGTATTGTGGAACAGACCATTCATATATGTTATCAAGAGTCGTAGTTCTTCCAAAAGATGAGTATTATGCTTGGTTTAATAGTAATCAAGATACACCAAAAGGTAATTACGATAAAACACCTAATGCAATTTTACAAAGATATGGATGTAAAAGCTGTCACTCTATAGATAACGATAAGCTACTTTATGGTCCTACTTTAAGTAAAAGAGTCTTAACAAAAGAGCAGGTTCTTGAGGTTATAAAAAATGGTCAAGATGAGCTAGGTTATGCTATGGGTGCAATGCCTGCAGGATTGTTAAAAGGTGAAGATGCCATTAAAGTAGCTGAGTATGTTGCTGGAGGGTTAAAAGGTGAAAAACCTGCTTCTTTTTCAGCATGTAGTGGATGTCATGGTGAAGATGGTAAAGGTCAGTATGGAACTGCTCCTAGCCTTGTTAGTTATGATATTGATCTTTTAAGAAATGTTCTTAAAAATGGAAAAGAGGGTATGCTTGGTAAAATGCCAAAATTTCCATATATAACAGAAGAAGAGATCAGTATAATTGCAGAGTATTTAAACAAATCAAAATGATTAAAGATTTTTTATCATTAACTAAATTTGTTTTATCTTTTGCAGTAAGCTTGTCAGCCCTTTTTGCCTATATAATGGCAAAAGGGGTTTTAGATTTTGATGCATTTATAGCTTTTTTTGCTGTTTTACTTATATCCATGGGTGCTTGTGCATTAAATGAAGTTCAAGAGTATAAAGATGATGCAAAGATGGAAAGGACTAAAAACAGACCAATAGCATCAGGTAGATACTCACCAATGACTGGGATAATTATAGGATTTATCTTAGTTGTTTTTGCACTTTATATCATATATAATTTAATAGGATTAACAGGTGTAAATCTGTTTTTATTTTCAATTATATGGTATAACATATTTTATACTCCTCTTAAAAAAAAGAGTGCTTTAGCTGTAGTTCCTGGAGCTATACTTGGTGTTATACCTCCAGCTGTTGGATGGGTTACAGCACAAAGATCGCTATTAGAGCCTGAATTTATTTCCCTAGGATTGTTTTACTTTATATGGCAAGTCCCGCACTTTTGGCTTTTAGTTATGTTGTATTATAATGATTATAAAGATGCTGGTTTTCCAACTGCTATGAAATTATTTGGAAAAGCATCCCTTCAAAGAGTTACATATGTGTGGTTGGTTTTTACTATATTTGCAGGTGCATACATGGTTATAACTTTTAGAGTTTCAAATATAGTGTTAATTGCACTTTTAATAGCTACAGCCATATTTGCATTTTTATCTAGTGTTGAGCTTCTTAAAAAAGATTTTGATCTAAAAAATGCTAGAAAAATTTTTTATAAAATAAACCTTTCATTTTTACTTACAGTTATTTTTGTTGCTATTGATGTTGCACTAAAAGCTTGATTTTATAGCTTTTTTGCAGCATATTAAACACTTTTCAAAACTCTACCAAATATTTATATTTCCCCTATAT
>JALTWL010000337.1 GCA_027047045.1 Micavibrio sp. | reverse complement strand
CCATCACCATCTACATCAGCAGTTGTATTTTGTGGATTATTAGCATCATATAGCACCTCTCCCATACTAGAGAGCGTTATAACCACACCACTAGTCGCCTGACATCTAGGCTCTACGGGCCAATTGTTACTTGGACATTCATCTCCAACAGTATCAACCCTACCATCAATACCATCAGCAGTGTTAAGATCACCATCTGCGCCAGGATCCGGCCAAACAACTGGACCAATAGGTCTTAAAACCTGTGTTCCAGGGGGTACCATCATTGCCTCCCCAGTTGGGAGAAATACGATAGGATCGCTTAGTTTATTTCTAAATGGTTCTGGAAATGCTCCCGAAGTAGGATTAAAAAGACCACCGCCACTACAATTAGGATTAAGAAGACCACAAGGAGCGGCAGATAATCCATGCGGAGCCCAATTAGGAGCAGCTATAACCACAGTTGGGTCTTGCCACGGTATAGCATCAATAAAATTCCTAGGCTCTGAGCCAGCAGTACCTGGTGGATACATTGGAATATAACCATTAAACCACATATCAGTTTCTATTCCTGCCGGCGGTATAGGACCAACAGCATATGCCGGCGTAAATTCTATATTTAACCCTGCGCCACCAGTTGGGGGATAAGGTGGATTACCAGGAAAACCAACCCTTGAGCCTGGCATAGTGCTAGTACCAAAAAAAGCACTTCTTATACCAATTTGACTAGCCCCACCCATAATTCCACCCGTACTAACAGCAACCCCAAAATATGGGGCATTTCCATATGGATTGGGTAAACCAGCAACATTACTGATAGGGGCTAAATTAACCAAACCATTTACTGCTTGAACACTACAAGGCCCTCCACTAGCTACTGTTAAATCAGCAGTTGGTATCGGATATGCAATAACAGAGTTCCAAACCCCAGATGATGGAGCCCTAGTTCCAGATGGAAACACAGCTGTCCCATTAGGTGAGGATACACATCTAGTAGTTTCAGGATTAAAACAACTAGATACAGGGACATCAGAAGGATGCCAGTTAGAAAAACATATATTAGTAATAGCAAAAGCAGAAGAACTAGCAAAAGAAACCATGCCTAAAAACAAACCAAGCAAGACAACAAAAGAAAAAGCACAGTCATTCAACCTGCTAGTTTTGAACATATATAGCTTATAGTTCTGACAGCTCATAAAACAAACCGACCCCAAAAAATAAAAACAACCCTCTAACCTTAATTATAACATAAAATAGCCCCACATGTCCAAAATACTGTATATTATTTTATAAAATAATATCAAATTTTTAATTTAAGTATGCATATCAGTTGTTAAATCAGCCTTATTTTCTGTATCCTTAACATTAGTGTCTGGCTCTATTTCATTTTTTATAGATTTTAATAAACCAGATGCAATATTTTTATTTATTTCTATTAACGAATCAAATTTACTAGGTTGCGGTTCTGCCATTATTTCCATGCTATGTTTGAATACAAAAACTGCCAAAGAGGCTATATTATTTTTAATTTCCTGTGGAAGTGGATGTTCTTCATTTGCAGCATCTGCTGCAAAAATAGTCCATAATTTACGATTATAGCTAATAGCGTCGTCTATATCTGATAGAAGTATTTTTTCCCCATCTAACAATCTATTTTTTATTAACTCTAATTTTTGGGCAGCTCTCATTAAAACTTGTCCTTCAAGCGAGCGGGGGTCAACAACTGCAGATTTTGCATTTTTACTATAGATATCAGCAGATTCAGTATATGGATTATGCGACATTAGATATTAACTCCTGCTCATGTTTAATCAATTCTTTGGCCTTTTTTAAAGCTAGATAATATTTACCTTCTAATATCATATCACCAATTTGCATAAAAAATATAGATGTACTTGGTGCTGCATTTTGTATTTCACTAACAAGTTTAAAATAATCTTCATGCATATTTTCAGGATTCTTAGACAAATACATAATTTGTATTAGCAGATACATTTTTTTACATGGTGTGTCAGCATCTTCTGCACGCAATATATCTTTTTCTCTTAAAATAGGAGCGTCCCCCTCAATATGCAGACGCGTCCTTGTCTTATCATTTGTGATAAGAGCATCACCAATTATTATTTTTTCAGATGGTTTTAAGTCTATAACGAGTGCCATGAGCTTCTCTCCCAGCTAAAATGTTAAACAAAAGCGATAAATTCTTTACGCTACCTGTTATTGTCGCATAAAAAGGTAAAAAAAGTACAAATTATTTTTTCACATAAAATTATATTTAGCGTTCAGACGATATAGACATAACTTTAAAGCCTAAATTATTTGATTGTTGTGTTTTGCTGTGTCTTTTCTTGCTATTTACTTTATTTTGATAAATAGCACTTCTTTTATAGTCTTTAGGCATATTTGATGAGCTATATATTTGTTTTTCTTTTTTTTCTTTTTTTCTGCGTTCTATTATTTTTATATATTCTTTCCTTTTTCTTTCACGTCGTTTTATTGTTTTAGCTCGCACCTGTTCTTTCCATTTTTTTATACGTTCTTTTTTTTCCTTTTCTTCTTTTTCTTTTTGTCTTTTAAGCATGGACTTTGTTACGAATATATTGGATATTTTTTTATTTTTAGAATAGTTCGTTTTTTCCATAGCAAGCATAGCGCCACCACCATTATAGCTTGTTTTTTTATTGTTAAAATTATTTTGAGCCATAACTATTTGAGCAGGCATTATTAAAAACAATAATATTAGGATAACTTGTTTCATACTGGTCTTTAAGCCCTAATTATCTAAAGTTAAAGTAAGTTATAAATTCAATTAAATGGTTACATTTATCTGTTACGCATTTTATATTTTCTAAAGCTCTTTTGCGCTCTATCTATCATAGCTATAACTTTTTTTAAATCATTTTGTCGTTTTTCTATATGTCGTTTAGGAAATCCTATTTTAACTAAAATGGATTTAGGTGTGTCTTTCTTAAACTGATACCTTATTCTCATAGCTTCTAGATGCTCATCAATTCGTTTATACAACTCTTTGCGTTCTTTGCGGTTAAGTTTTTTTGCTATTTCTAATTTTTTAAAATATCTTTCTATTTCTTTACGTGCTAGCTCCTCATCTATACTTTCACCATCACTTAGATTGTCATTTTCATATTTACCATTAAGAACCCTTATTACAGATTTTGGTAATCTTATTGCCTCTAGCATTTTATTTTCTAGTTTTATTATTTCACGGCGGTTAAAATTATCTTTCATAGCCTCTATATCTATATCTTCTAAGCCTGCAAACTGAGAAAAGTAGCTACTATAATTTTCATCACTACTTTTAGAATTTTCAGAAGTATCCTTATCTTTTCTTTGAATTGGGTAGATGTATAAGCTTTGTCTTAATAAATCTGGATTTTTTTCTAAGAGTTTCATGTATTTTTTATGTTTCTTAGCGCGATTGATTTCTTCTTTTTTTAATTCCTCAAAAGTTTTAGGAGTCTTGCCTTCAATATAATTTAAACGGCGTTGTAAATTAACAGCCCTTATTTGTCTTTTCATTGCCCCTTCTTTTAACTTTTGACTTTTAGATTTAAATACTTGTCTTGCTTTAGAGCTTGCAACTGGTTTAGTCGTTCTTTTAGATTTATTATAGTTATTTTTTTCCCTAATTGGTGATTGTATTTCTTTTTGTTTAGGGGTATTTTTTTTAGGAGTAATTGGCTTAACATTTCCTGAGATTAGCCCCCTATAGCCAGTTTTAGTATTATTAGTATTAGTATTGTTTGATTTATTTACTATTACTCCGCGATACGTATCTTGCGCCTGTATAGGCAAAATATTTAAATAAAAAACGACAACAAATATCAAAACAAAATTATATTTTATCATAAATACAAACCCCTAACTGTAATTATAACATTTTTTGTAAAATTTTTCACTATAAAATAATATTTTGCAAGATTGTTTAATATTTATTTTTCTAAGATTATATGGTATATTTTGTGTATCTGTACTTACCTTACTTTATTTTAAGGAGATAACGTTTGTTTAAAAATGTAATAATTATTTTAGTATTATTTTTGATACCATCAATATCGCTAGCTCAATCACCTAATAATGTGGGTAATGGTACTGTTTATGAAGATGGATTAGAAGAATTTTACCAAATTGGACTTGGTCTGTTGTTAAGTGAGGGTCAAGAAAGCCTGTTAAATAATATTGAAAATAATAGCCAAATTTTAAGGGCTGGAAAATTTTATGAAGCAGATGTTACGTCATCTGTTGATATTGAAAAAACATTTAAACTATACAATGAAGGAAAATACGATGAAGCATTTCCTGAGATGTTAAATATTGCTCGTATAGGTAATACAAATGCTCAAGAAGCTGTTGCTCTTATGTTATTTAATGGTTGGGGCACTTCAAAAAATATAAAAGAATCTGTTCGTTGGTTTAAAAGGGCTGCTAAAAAGCTAAAACCGCTTTCTTTGTATTATTTAGGAAATATATATTTTCAGGGGCAGGGGGTAAAAAAAGATATTATAGAAGCTGCAATGTGGCTTAATTTAGCTTATAAATTTTATAGTGATGATAACCCTGTTAAAAAGAGAGTTTTAGAAGATTTAGAAAATGTCTTATCAAGAATAAGCCTAAGAGAACAGCGCAAAATACAAAGTAGAGTAGAAGATTGGTTGGAGAGTCATTCTGCTGCTGTTAGTGCCTTTGAAAAGAGAAAGAAAAAACAGCAAGCAACTAAAGAAAATAACGCTCAATAATTAAATTTTAAAAGTTAAACATTAAATTTAAAATAAATAACATCACCGTCTTGGACTATATAATCTTTACCCTCTTGACGCATTTTTCCTGCCTCTTTGGCAGCGGCTTCACCATTTAGCCCTATATAATCGTTGTAACTTATGGTTTCAGCTTTAATAAATCCTCTTTGAAAATCTGTATGAATAACCCCCGCGGCCTCTGGTGCTTTTGCATTTTTTCTAACTGTCCAAGCTCTTGCCTCTTTGGGGCCTGCGGTAAAAAAGGTTATTAAATTAAGTAAGCTATAACCAGATTTAATAATTTTATTTAAACCCGCCTCTTTAAGTCCAATTGTTTGAAGAAATTCTTGTTTTTCACTCTCAGAGTCAAGCTCTGATATTTCTGCCTCTATTGATGCAGATATTACAACTGAGCAAGCATTTTTTTCTTTTGCCATTTTTGCAACTTCGGCTGTCATCTCATTGCCCAAAGCCGCATCTTCTTCTGACACATTACATATATACAACACTGGTTTTGAGGTTAAAAGTTGCAACTGTTTAAAGATGCGTATATCTTCATCTTCATCAATTTCAACCATTCTAGCAGCTTTACCTTCACTTAGAGTTTTTATAGTTTTTTCTATTATTTCTACTTGTTTTTTTATTTCTTTATCACCTGAGCGGGATTTTTTTAACAACGCAGGCAGTCTTTTTTCTAAACTTTCTAAATCAGCAAGCATAAGTTCTGTTTCTATTATTTCACTGTCACGAATAGGATCAACAGAGCCTTCAACATGAACTATATTGTCATCACAAAAGCATCTAAGAACATAAAGTATGGCATCAACCTCCCTTATATTTGCTAAAAATTGATTACCAAGCCCCTCACCCTTGCTAGCCCCCTTTACCAGCCCTGCAATATCAACAAATTCTAATTGAGTTGGAATTATTTTTTCAGATTTTGCTATTTGAGCAATTTTATTTAATCTTTCATCTGGAACGGCGACTCTGCCAACATTTGGTTCAATCGTGCAGAAGGGGAAATTTTCTGCCTGTGCTGCTGCTGTTGCTGTCAAAGCATTAAAAAGAGTTGATTTTCCAACATTTGGAAGCCCAACAATACCACAATTAAAACCCATTTTAAAAACTCCATTAGTTAAAATAAGAACTTGGAAAACTAAACATATATCAATCTTTAGAGTCAATATTTAAAAAATATCTTAAAGAAATAAATTTTATAAAAAACCACCCTGCCAAGACAAAGATTTACTTCGACGATTACGGCAAACAAAATGTTTCGTTGCAATTGGGTGCGTTATCCTGCCTTCTAAAATACTCACATACATCCACGCTTTTTTAAAATCTGGGTGAGTTATATCAATTTCTTTACGTTCATAAGCAAAACCATTTTCTTCAACGATATCTAGTTGAGTAAGTGTTTGTTGGTCAACTAAATATAGCTCTCCTTCTATATAATATTTCCCACTATACGAAACCGTTGGGTAAAAGAAATTTTTATACTCATCAGAGGCAAGAGCATGCATAATCCAACAAGGATATTTTGTTTTTGCATTGCCAATATACTCACCATCTGCAATTGCATCATGATAGAAAAAACCACGCTTTAAACTACCATATGCAAAAACTGGATAAAGCCCACCAATTTTTTTTCTTCTATCGCTAAATTTCATCATTTTATTTTCCAATAATTTAAATATTTAAAAAATTAGGATAGTAGAATTTATAACATTAAAAAACAAATATCCAATAAAAACTCTTTTTGTATGAGTAATATTAACGATAAAAAAAGTGATATAAAGTAAAAATATACGTGGGTGGCAGGATTCAAACTACCGCACACTGATTTTTCGAGGGTTTCTTTCGTTTTTATCCGTATAACTAATATACACGGCAAAAAACAGGAGATAAAAAAATGAGTAATTATATATACGGCACGGCAACAATGGGATGCATGGTTGTGCTTGTTAATATCATCAACAGTCATATTCCAAATGATTTATGGTATTATATTGATAGCAATTTCATACCGTTTTAAAAGCTTTAATGTGCCATTTCATTACTAATTCTTTGCACAACGCTCGTACCACATCCAACTGTCTTGGCTGTCTTCAAAATCCCTGTGCCATCTTCCAACATCTTTCTAATTTTCATTTCTTTGTCATCGTCAATCTTTGGACGACCCAACTGCTTTCCATTCGCTTTTGCTTTTTCCAACCCCGCACAAACTCTTTCAGAAATGATGCCACGTTCAAACTCTGCAAACACACTGCACATGTGAAACAACAATTTGCCACTGGGTGTTGATGTGTCTATGTTTTGTTGATGCATGTACAAATCACATCCAAGACTTTCAACCTCTTGCAAAAACCCGACAAGGTCTTGTAACGACCTTCCCAATCTGTCAATACTCCATACTGCAATAACATCAATTTCACGGCGTGTGACAGCGTCTAAGAGGGCTTTAAATGCAGGTCTGTTGCGATGTGACACAGAACCAGAAACCCCACTGTCCGTGTAAATTTGAACCACATTCCAATTTGACCTTTTTGCCACTTCCATTAATGCATGTTGTTGCATTTCAGTTGATTGACCTGACGTTGAAACACGCAAATAGATGCCGACATTTTTCATGACACTAATCCTTTCAATGATGTTTGGAAATCTTCTTATAGTTTTAGTATATACGAAAAACATTTAAATTCCGTATACAGGAAATTGAAAAAATAATTCATTGAAAACACTATGTTTTATTTTTTAAATTTTGAAGGGTTTTCGGTATAGTCTGTATTTGGTTTTAGACGGGATGTAAATGGGGCACCTACGGTGCTGTCTCGCTACGCTCGCCAATGTATATTTGGTTAAAATTTAATTTATTAGGTGATTTGCATGAAAACGCCCCCCCCCGCATACATACTAATAGTATATATTACTGGGCAATTTTCATGCAAAATATATGGTTATGATACTTTTTCCTTTTTCTTATTTCTGTAGTTGTTTGGAAAATGTTCCTTTCCTGCCAACCATAAATAAATATCTATTTGTCGAAGAGAAAAACCATTTAAATTGTAATGACTTTGAAATTCTTTAATAACTTGAAGAAATCGTTTATACTGTTTTAAATCATCTTTTTTAAAAGATGAAAAACTATCTGTCTTTTTAAAATGCATTAACATTTTTAATACGTATGAATCATATATGGGATAAAATTCTGGTTTATGATGACTGCAATATTTTGAAGCAAAAGAATAAAAGTTTTTATTTTTTCCTTTAATTTTTACCAATGCTATTTTATTTATTAAATCAGTATTGTAATTATCAAGATTTTTATC
>JALTWL010000336.1 GCA_027047045.1 Micavibrio sp. | reverse complement strand
TTGTTTTTCTATTTTTGAAATATCTGCAATTCTAGGGCAAACATAAAAAGACTGCCCACCTCTATTATGTTCTCGCATTAAGGCTTCCCTTAAAACTACGCTATCAAACGGAGTTACAAAGCTTCTAACCGCCAGCCTATCCGTTGGTGGAGTTGCAATTAAGCTCATATCACGAACCCCTGCCATAGAAAGTTGTAAAGTTCTTGGAATTGGAGTTGCTGTCATTGTTAATATATGTGCTTGCTCTCTTAGTTTTTTTAGCCTTTCTTTTTGTTTAACACCAAATCTTTGTTCTTCGTCTATTATGACCAATCCTAAATGGTTAAATTCTATTTTTTCACTAAGTAAAGCATGAGTGCCAATTACAATATTTACATCTCCATTTTTTATTGCCTTTATTATATCTTTTGTATCTTTTGGTTTTACTAGTCTTGATAGCTGTTCAACTCTTATATCGTAATTTTTAAATCTCTTAAAAAAATTTTGAAAATGTTGCCGGCAAAGCAATGTTGTTGGTGCAAGAATTGCAA
Source organism: Micavibrio sp. (assembly GCA_027047045.1). Classification (GTDB taxonomy): domain Bacteria; phylum Pseudomonadota; class Alphaproteobacteria; order Micavibrionales; family CSBR16-224; genus JAJFGX01. Next base: position 7,536 of record JALTWL010000336.1, on the reverse strand, counting down.
CTTGTGTACCTGACATTGCAGCAACAAAGGCGGCTCTAATTGCAACTTCTGTTTTTCCAAAGCCAACATCACCACAAATTAGTCTGTCCATTGCTTGGTCTTTATTTAAATCTTCTAAAACTTCTAATATTGCTCTTTCTTGGTCTTCTGTTTCTGGGTAGGGAAATTTTGCCGCAAATTCTAAATAAATATTGTTACTTATTTTTAATTTATCTGCTTTTTTTAAAACTCTTTTAGCAGCTATTTCCATTAATTCTTCGGCTATTTCTAGTAAATTTTTCTTTACTTTTGCCTTTCTTGCTTGCCAAGCTGCACTTCCTAATTTGTCTAATGCCACAATTGTGTTGTTATTGCCATATTTTGAAAGTAAATCTAAATTTTCAACAGGTACAAATAATTTATCACCAGCTGCATATATAATTTTAATAAAATCATGTGATATTTTACCAACCGTTAATGTTTCCAGCCCACTAAATTTGCCAATTCCATGTTCTTCATGTACAACATAATCGCCATTATTTAAGGCTGTTAAATCGTGTAAAATATCTTGCATTTTTCGCTTAGATTTTTTACCTAAATTTTGTCTAACTAATCTATCACCTAAAATATCTTGCTCGGTAATAATGGCAAAATTCTTTGTTTGGTAGCCTCTTGCAATTGGAAATACAGAAAAAGCAACTATATTGTTATTCAAAGCCTGTGCACTTGCCCAACTAGATATTTCTTCTGTTGCTTTTAAACCATATTCTTTAAATAACTTTCTAAGTCGTGAAATACTGCCGTTGCTATAGCCTGCAACTATTATTCTTTTTTTAGATTTTTGTAGATTTTTTATATAAGACACAACCTCAGCATATAGATTTTTATCTTTTTGTAGTCTAACATCAGTAAAATCTCTAACAGGCTCAGTAAAATTATTTTTACTATCTTCTGCAGAAAAAACTTCTAAAAGCTCTATTTTATTTGTCTTAGATATATCTTTTAAAATATTTTCCCAGTTTTTATGCTCTAAAAATAACATTCCCACTGGAATTGCTTTGTAAGGTGAGGAAAAGCCATTTGTTTTTTCATCTAAAGTTTCTAACCTTGCCTCGTAGAAATCATATATTTGCTCTAAATATTCTTGTCTTACCTTTTCAATTGAGCTTTTAAATACAATTGTTGGATTTTCTATATAATCAAATATATTTTCCATTTTATCGTAAAAAAGTGGAAGCCAATGTTCTAATCCTGCAAATTTTCTGCCTTCACTTACTGCCTCATATAAAGGGTCTTCACCTTTTTTTTGTATTGCTCCAAAAAGCTCTTTATATTTACTGCGAAAATTTTTAATTCTTTTGTCATTTAAAAATATCTCAGACACGGCTCGCAGATAAATTTTATCTGTAGAATTTATACTGATTTGCTCAGCTGTATCAAAATATTTAATATCTTCTACCTCATCACCAAACAAATCAATTCTAACTGGTTTTTTTTCGGAGGGAGGATATATATCTATTATTCCTCCTCTAAGAGCAAATTCTCCAACATCTCTGACAACTTCTACTCTAATATAGCCATTCTCGCTTAAAAACAGCTTTAACTTTTCAAGATCGATTTTTGTGCTTTTTTCAACAGCAAAGCCAGCATTTTTTAAAATTTCCTTTGGAACTAGTTTTTGTACAGCAGCTTTTATAGTTGTTAGGATTATTTTTTGCTTTTTGCTATTTACTATTTTTACTAAAGCATCTATGCGTTTTCCAACAATATCTTGACTAGGCGACACTCTATCATATGGTAGGCAATCCCAAGCTGGAAAAGTTGCAATATCACAATTTTGGTCAAAAAACTTAATTGTTGTTAACAACTCCTCTAGCTCTATATCATTTGCCGCTATATATAGAATATCGCCTTGTTTTTGCTTAAACAAATCAAGCAAAAACAAAGACTCTGAGCCGCCTAAAACGCTAAAACTCTTGTGAAAATCCACCATATACCATATACCGCCAACCTATTTTGATAGCTTCTATATCCCACTATCTGGTTTTTTAGGCTTTGAATTTTTGGGTTTAGGAGTTGCTTTATTTTGATTATTTTTCTTTTTAGCTTCTTCTGCCATTTTGCGTCTTTGCATTTTTTCAAATCTTTTGGCCAGTTGCATATATTTATGATATTGCTGAGTTTTATCAAAGGCTTTTGTAATACCAGTTGTTAGCATTTTTCCCATACCTCCAACATCAAAAACAGAAGATGGGGTTTCTATTTCTGACATATCCTTAGACATTAGCTCTTTTACCTCTGCCATAGAGTAAAATTCATCTAACCATGAAAGATTTTCTTTTATATCAAAACATGCATCACAATCTATATCTTCCATTTTTTGGACTATTTCTTTTAAAATATCCATATGGTCTTTATTTTTTGCATCTATATCTAACTGTTTTGTGATAACTGCGGTTAGAACTTTTACCTCTGCTATTTGAGGGAGTAGCTCAAATGCAGTTTCAATAGTACTATTTCTAGGGTTGGTCAGCATATTTCTTTGCTCATTTAAAGCGTCGCCTAAATCTCTAACTAAAAGCTCTACATCTGTTATATGTAGGAATTTTTTTCTGTGTTTCATAACAGATTTTGCAAAAGTAACACCTAATTTTGCAAGTTTCCATTTTGGTATCATTTTATATTTCTCCTAAAAAATATTTATCTACAAAGATAGTTTTTCTAAAATGCTGTCTAACTGGTCTAAATTTCTATATTCTATTGATATAGAACCTTGTTTAGCATTGCTACTTTTACTATTTATAGTAACTTTCATTCCAAGCATAAGTGATATTTCTTTTTCCAACGCAAGCACGTCTACAGATTTTGCCATCTTTTTATTTTTTTGCAATTTTTGAGATTTTACCCCATCTTTTTGTAAATTTCTAATATATTTTTCCGTATCTCTTACACTAAGTGATTGTTTTACAATATGTTTTGCTATTTGCTCGGCATTTTCAACTCCAATTAAAGCTCTTGCATGTCCCATGCTTATCATCTCATCTTCTAGCATTTTTTGAACAATTAAGGGCAGTTTTAAAAGTCGCATTATATTGGCAATGTGGCTACGGCTTTTACCTAGTTTATTTGCGAGGTCTTCTTGCTTATAAGAAAATTCTTCTATTAGTCTTTTATAGCCCTCTGCTTCTTCTAGTGGGTTTAAGTCTTGCCTTTGTAAATTCTCAATTAAGGCAATTTCTAGAGCTGTTGCATCATCTATATCTTTTACTATGACAGGTACTTTGTGTAATTTTGCTTGTTGAGCCGCTCGCCAACGTCTTTCACCAGCAATAATTTCATATTCACCGTTTTTAAGATAACGTACCAACAATGGCTGTAAAACTCCATGCGATTTAATGGATTTTACTAATTGTTGTAGTTTTTCATCAGAAAATAGACTTCTTGGCTGATATTTACCAGGAACTAGCTTTGCAATATCCAATTCTTGGATTAGTTTAGACGAATTATTTTCTGTTGGCTCTAAACTAGCAATAAAATTATCGTAATGTTTTGCTTCACCATCTTGGAATAGAGCATCTAAGCCACGTCCAAGACCGCCTTTTCTTTTTACTTTTGCAGTTTTAGTCATTAGATTTAAGCTGCCTCCCTTCCGTCTTTATCGTTATTTGTTGGTGTTATATTATGTTTTTCCCATTTAGCATCTTTATTTAAAATCTCTTTTGCCAGTTTAATATAAGCCTCTGAGCCTGGACATTTCATATCATACACAATTGCAGGTAGTCCATATGATGGAGCTTCTGATATTCTAACATTTCTAGGGATTTTGGTTTTATATACTTTATCACCAAAATGAGCTCTAACATCATCTTCTACTTGTGCGGATAGTTTATTTCTCTTATCAAACATAGTTAAAACTATCCCATCTAATGACAAGCATGGGTTAAAACTTGTTTTAATGCGCTCTATTGTTCTAGTTAAATGTGTTAAGCCTTCTAGAGCGTAAAATTCACATTGCAAAGGCACAATCACTCCATCTGAACAAACAAGTGCGTTTAAAGTCAATAAGTTAAGAGATGGTGGACAGTCAAAAATGACATACTCAAAATCTATATTTTTATCTTTAGTAAAAGCATTTTTTAGCCTAAATTCTCTATTTACAGTATCCACTAATTCTATTTCTGCGCCTGATAAATGGATAGATGATGGAATTATATATAGGTTAGGAACTTTAGTTTCTACTGATGCTTCTAAAATACTACATTCATCAAATAAAATCTCATAAGAGCCATTAGTTCTGTTTACTCTATCCACCCCAAAGCCTGTTGAGGCATTTCCTTGTGGGTCAAGGTCAACTATTAAAACTCTTTTACCAACAGCGGCAAGCGCAGTTGCAAGATTAACTGTAGTTGTAGTTTTACCGACACCGCCTTTTTGATTAGCAACGCTAATGAAGTAAGGCCTGTTAATATTTTTTGACATGTTTGTATTTTTACATGATTATTTTTCTATAATCCAGTATTTTTTTTATAAAAACTAGAAAATGTTTCACGTGGAACATTTTTTAAGTTTTAACTATATTAGATATTTTTAAAATTCTAGCGTCTGCATCTGTAATACTATTTACTGCCTCTAACTGAAAATTCCAGTTTTTTTTAGCTTCTTTTACTTCTTTTTGAAAATTTTTACCTTTTTGAAATAAACAAAAACCACCCTTTTTTAAAATGGGATAAGAATATTTTAATAAACTATCAAGAGAGCTAAGTGCCCTTGCAGTTACTATATCTGCGTCCTGTAAGCTATAATTTTCTATTCTACTATTTATAATTTTTGCTTTTGTATTTGTTTTTCTAATAATTTCTCTTAAAAAAGCACATTTTTTTCTATCCGCCTCTATCATAGTTATATTATCTGTACCCATAATTGCCAGCACTAAGGCTGGGAAGCCCGCACCACTTCCTAAATCTGTTATTTTTGAATTTTTGCTTTCTATATATTTAAAAAGCTGTGCTGAATCTAATATATGGCGTTCCCAAATATCGGGGATAGTTTTAGGGCTAATTAAATTTATCTTCATTTGCCATTTTTTTAATATATCAACATAAAGACAAAATCTGCCCCATGTTTCACGTGGAACATCTATTTCTAATTTTTTTGAAAATTCATTTATATTCATTGCTATTTTGCTTTGTTATTTTTGTAGCCCACTTTTCTAACATATCTAAGTAAAGATACAAGAGCCGCTGGGGTAACTCCTGATATTCTGCCTGCGTCTTCTAAAGTCTTTGGCTTATATTCTTCAAATTTAGCCACCATTTCATTTGAAAGCCCACCAATGGTTTTATAGTCTAGCTCCTCTGGTATTTCTAAACATTTATCACGCTTAAAACTTTCTATATCGGCTTGCTGACGCTCTATGTATCCTGCATATCTTGCGTCTATTTCTATTTGTTCTTGTATATCTTTTGGAATATTTAGCAATTCAGGCCAAATTTCTTGCAATTTTTCAAAAGTGATATCAGGAAATCTAAGCAAATCATAAGCTGAGCGTCTTTGTCCGTCTTGGTTGATGCTAATATCTTTACTTAATAATTCATGTGGAGTGATTTTTAAATCTTCTCTGAAAAGATGGTTATATTTTTCTAAATTTTCTTGTTTTTTATTAAAGAGAGTTTCTCTTTTTTTACCTACACAGCCAATTTTTATTCCAAGTGGAGTTAGTCTTTGGTCAGCATTATCTGCTCTTAAAACCAGTCTATACTCTGCCCTTGAGGTAAACATTCTATATGGCTCTGTTACTCCAAGAGTGGTCAAATCATCAATTAAAACCCCTATATATGCCTCTGACCTGTCAAGAGTAAATTCTTCGCCTTGCTCTGATGCTTTAATTGCTGCGTTAATTCCCGCAATTATTCCTTGCGCGCCTGCCTCCTCATAACCAGTTGTGCCATTTATTTGCCCTGCTAAAAATAAGCCTTCTATTCTATCTGTTTCGAGTGTCTTTTTTAAACTTCTAGGGTCAATAAAATCATATTCTATCGCATAGCCTGCTTGTAATATTTTTACATTCTCTAACCCTTTGATAGTTTTTAAAAATTCTACTTGTATATCTTCTGACAAAGAAGTTGATATACCATTTGGATAAATTACATCACCATTTAGAGTTTCTGGCTCTAAAAATATTTGATGCCTTGCTTTGTCTGCGAATCTAACAATTTTATCTTCTATTGATGGGCAGTATCTAGGGCCTGTTGATTTTATCTGTCCAGAATATATTGGGGCTTGATGTAGATTACTCCTAATTATCTCATGAGTTTTCTCACAGCTATATGTTATATGACATGATATTTGTGGAGTTGTTATTTTGTCTGTCATAAATGAAAAAGGAACAGGTTCTTTGTCAGCGAATTGTTCTTCTAATATCTCAAAATTTATAGTTTTCGCATCTAGCCTTGGTGGAGTGCCTGTTTTTAAACGTCCAAGTGGAAATTCAAAATTACTTAGTGTTTTTGCAAGTGCAACAGATGGTTTCTCACCAATTCTACCTGCTTCAATTTGGGTAAGACCCATATGAATAATGCCTCTTAGAAAAGTTCCTGTTGTCAAGACTATTGCTTTTGTTTCTATAATATTACCGCTTTCCGTTACAACTGCTTTGACTTTACCGACTTTGTCTAATTTTATATCATCTACACTGTCCGCCAGAACATCTAAATTTTCTGTTGCAAATATTATATCTTGAATTGCTTGCCTGTAGAGCCTTCTATCTGCTTGTGAGCGAGGACCACGAACGGCAGGACCTTTACTTGCATTTAACATTCTAAATTGTATGCCTGCCCTGTCTATTGCCTCTCCCATAACGCCACCCAAAGCGTCTATTTCTCTAACCAAATGCCCTTTGCCAAGTCCGCCAATCGCAGGATTACAAGACATTGTACCTATTGTTTCTATTTTGTGAGTTATAAGCAAAGTTTTTACCCCCATGCGGGCGGCTGCATGTGCTGCCTCCACCCCTGCATGACCACCGCCAACAACAATAACATCATATATTTTTTTAATATCAGACATTTATTTAAAAAATTTCCCACTTATTTATATTTTTATGTTATTATGGTTATATGAAAATAGAAAAATATGCAAGAAAAAGGTGATGTTATGCAGAAAGAAAATAAGCAATTTGTTGAATTATTACCAAAGGCAGTTAAAGAATATTTTTTAGATTCTATTGATGAAAGACTGCATGAGTATGCAAATCAACATTTACATGCTATTGAGGTTGCTGCAAATGAACTGCTTGGACATCACTTAGATTTTGAAATGGATAGAATAGATGCTCAAATGTCAGATACCCCTGTAAAAGAGGAAGAAAGGTTAAGCATAGTTTATGCTTCTCAGCATGATTTTGGGCTAGCAAAAAAATCTTTTAAAAATGCAGAAAAAGAGCTTATTAAACTAAACCATCAAACATCTCAACAAGTAGTCTTACATATAAAAGATAATATAGACCGAGTAATTTCTGAGATGGTAAATAAAAAGCATATAGAAATAGACAATAATAAT
>JALTWL010000335.1 GCA_027047045.1 Micavibrio sp. | reverse complement strand
AGCAGTATAGCTATTTTTAAGGAGTATACCAATGTCTGATTTAGGTAAAAAAGAAATTATGGCAGCAAAAGACGATGTTATTGAAGGCGAATTTGATGTTATTGCAGAAGATGAGGTAAGCTCAGATGATGATGTTTTAGAGGCTAAATTCTTTAAAGATGAGGAAGATAAATCCCAAGAAAATGAAGAAAATCCTAAATTTTGTAAAACTCAAGCTCCACATGTGGGGGAGGAAATATTAGAAGAAAATGAGCCTTATAAATATCAAGCTCCTCCAACATCTGATAAAAAAGAAAATTTAACAGCAGAGGAACAAAAATTTTTGCATGACCGAATTATGGGGCGTGAAAATGCCGTTAATGGCAATGGAGAAATTATAAAACTTACAAATGGTATGGTTTTAATGGATACCGTTATAGAAATTGGTAATGAGCTGAGAGAATTTGTTGGCTATGAAGTAAAAAGCGATGAAGTTCACCTTGACGAGGAAACAGCAACAGCTATTGTTTTGACAGCCAAGGAAAAAGGCTGGGATAGTATAGATGTTCATGGTTCTGACAAAGAAAAAGAATTATTTACAAAAATAGCACAAGAACATGGGCTTGAAGTAACAAATTATCAATTACCAGAGGTGAAAAAACTCACACAAGATAGTAAATTCCTTTTAGAAGAAAAAAATCCAGAGGAAAAAAATAATACAGAAACTGTCAGTGATGCTCTTGCAAGTCCCAAAACAAACACTTCTAAATTTTCAGAAGACAAAAAGGGGATTACAGCACCACCTAAAAGACCATCACTTCCCCCACCACCTAAGCTTTAGCGCATCTTGTTTTTATTTTTCTTTTATTGTATCTTGATATTCAAAAAAGGAGGACAAGAATTATGGTTTTGATAACAGCTCTTTATGCAGCGATTTTGGTTGTAATATATCTTTACCTGTCATTTAACGTATCTCAGACACGCTTATCTAAAAAGATTACTTTAGGCACTGGGGGCGATGATGAGCTAAAGAGGGCAGTTAGAATGCATGGCAATTTTGCTGAATATGTACCTTTGATTTTAATACTTTTCATTATATTAGAGCTAAATGGTACTAGTGATAAAATGATCCATATTCTTGGAACTATTTTAGTTATCGCAAGATTGTTGCATTTATGGGGTATGTCAATAACTGCTGATTCTTCAAAACCCAGATTTTGGGGAACATTGCTAACTTGGCTTGTAATGGGTGGTTGTGCCTCATTTATTTTAATGAATTTCGCAGGTTACGTTTACTAGGACAGCTATTGTTATAAAAGCTTATTGCTTTCTTTTTCTATTATATCTTCTAATTTTTGCATTACTTCAGATGGGGGAAGACCTGCAGAAATTGGGGGAAGAAATTTAAAAGTAACGGTCCCTGACTTTTTCCAAAATGCATTTTTGCCCCAATAAAGCCCAGAATTTAGTGCCATGGGCACAATTGGAAGCTCTGTTTCTTTGTATAATTTGCCAAGCCCACCTCTATATGGTTTTTGTTCTCCTATTTTTACACGAGTTCCTTGTGGAAATATTACAATTGGTCGCTCTTGTTTTTTTACTTTCTTTGCCCCCCTAATAATTGAAC
>JALTWL010000334.1 GCA_027047045.1 Micavibrio sp. | reverse complement strand
AGCTTTTAAAATATTAAAACCAATATCAAAACCTGCTTTTAAAACACTACCTATAAAATTTGAAACACCAGCAAAAGCATTTTTAACAGACGAAACAAAATTTGAAAAATCAATATTTGAGATTTTATCAGTTATCCATCCAATAGCTTTTCCTACCATTAACAGAGGAGAAAATGCAAAAGTTAAACTCTCTTTTACAGGAGAAAAATCAATATTAGAAACCTTATCAATAATCCAGCCAACAGCCTTTGCCACTAAAACAACAGGAGTAAACGCTAAAGAAATAGCTTTTCCAATAAGAACCCCTACTGAATAAAAACTCTCTCCATCTGTTTTCAACTCAGCAAAAGCACTTTTAACTTTACTAAATAGATTTATAACAGGATTAAACACAGATTTTAAACTGCTTAAAGCATCAAAAACAGGTTTAACACCTTCCTTAAATCCAATCCAAAGACCAGAAAAAAATTTTTTAACACTTTGCCAATTAGAGACTATCAAATAACCAATTCCAGCAATAGCCGCACCAACCAAAAAGACAGGACTTGTAAGAAAAGCCAAATTAACACTTTTAACACCTACGATAATCCTTTTAAAAGCATTTTTAGAAAGTTGTAAAGTAGAAGATATAGCACTATTAACCCTTCCCCAAAAAGTTTTTAAAGAAGTAGAAACACCATTTAAAGAAACAGCAGTTAAAACACTTTGACCTCTTAATCCAATCAAAGAAGAAACAAGCCTTAAAGAAGAAATATGAGCAGTAAACATAGCTTTAACTACATTTAAAAGCCCTAGCTTCATCGTAGTAGTTCCAACTGCCACCAATTTAGAAACAATAAACAATCCACCAAAACCAAAAACAACAGGAGATAAAACAGGAGCAGTAAACTCTAAGACTTTATTTAGCACTCTAAGCCCACCAACAACAACATCTAAAGTAAACTTTAAAATCGGCTCTAAAGGCTTATAAATCGTTAAAAATATCCCCTCAACCGCAGACAAAACAGATTTCCACCTCATCATTACAGTATCATTCATTTCCTCAACCATCTTTTTAGCCGAGCCTTTAGCATTTTTAATTTCCTCAATATACTTTTGTAAATCCCCACTTCCAGCCTTTGCTAAAAGCTCAGAAACAGCAGATGCAGGTTCTTCACCAAAAATCTGTTTTAGAAGTTGCATTCTCATTTTTTCAGAGCCTATAACCTTCAATCTTTTGTGTAAATCAGCAAGTATATCGGTCATCGGTCTTAACTTTCCTTGAGCATCCTGAACCTTAACACCAAGCATAGCCAACGCCCTTTGAGTCTCCCCAGTAGGAGCAGATAATCTCAAAAACATAGCTCTTAAAGAAGTTCCAGCTTGACTACCTTTGATACCAATATTAGCTAAAAGCCCAGCCATAGCCGAGACTTCCTCAACAGAAGCTCCAACTTTAGAAGCAATTGGAGCAACATATTTCATAGTTTCCCCAAGCTCAACAACAGATGTATTAGAAGAAGTAATAGTTTTAGCCATAACATCAACAACACGATTAATCTCATCAGCCTTCATACCAAAACCAGATAAAATATTAGAAGCAATATCAGCCGAAGTTCCAAGGTCAATATTACCA
>JALTWL010000333.1 GCA_027047045.1 Micavibrio sp. | reverse complement strand
ATATGAGTGAAGTGATCTCTTTTGAAGAAGCTCTCAAGGAGATCGAGCAAGGCAAAGTACGGTGAAATATGAAGTCAAAATAACACGGAATGCACAAAAATCTTTAGCGAAAATCGATAAGAAATACTGAGATAGAATAGTTGAGATAATATATGAGCTACAAGAAGATCCTTATAAAAATGCTAAAAAACTAACAGGACGTGAAGCGTATCGCATAAGAATCGGCACATATAGAGTTATTTACGAAATTCACGACAAAGAACTTGTCGTAATCGTCATTAATATCGGTCACCGAAAAGATATTTATAAAATTTAACTCCTAATTATATCATCTACTCCTTCAAAAAATTCGCAAATGCTTACATCTAAAACTTTTGCAATTCTAGCTAAATGTGCGATGTTGAAGTGTTTTTTGTTTTTGTAAAGCTCACCCAATGAAATAACACTAACGGATTTGTATCCTAAAGTCAAAGCCAAATCTAATTGGGAGATATTTCTTTTTTCACGGATTTTCTTAACATTTTGACCGATTTTGATGTAGATCTTGTCGATTTTGTCTTGCTAAAATGTCCAATTAAATTAGCCTTTATTTACTATAGTAAGTTATATGTAAGTTTAGATTATTATAATAGTTTGAGCAATTTACTATGGTAAAAGATATAAAAATGAAAAAAATTATAATTCTCATAATGATTTATTTATATCTGTTTGCATGTTCGTCAGATTTTGATTGTGGATTTGGAAAAGTATGTGTGAAAAAGCCATTTAGCTCCAATGGCGTTTGTATGAAAGAGGTGGATGAGTATGGTACTCCTCAATATAGTTCTCCCAAGCTTAATAGCATTAAGCCAAGAATGAATGATGATGGCTGTAGTTTTGATACCGATTGCCGATTGGGTTTAGATGTGATAGAGATTATAAAGTTTGTGTGAAAAGGTAAGTGACGATAAAGTTAATATTTTTATTGTTTTTTATGACTACAATTTTCGCACATGATGGGAATTGGTTGTATCAAAAAGGATTAGAAAACAAAAAAATAGATCAAGGATTAAAAGGTAATTATATTGAGTCTAGTATGTATGTCGCATATATTTTTGGGATTGCGGATGAGTGGGGTGGATTACTAGTCTGTCCTTCATCTGGTGTTAAATATAGACAAATTATTGATATTGTCTTTAAATATCTCGCAGAACATCCCGAAAAAAGAGAGAAGCCAGCATTTTGGCTTATTATTAATGCATTGCAAAAAGTATGGCCTTGCCATCATAAATTAAAAGTTGAAGACGTTATATCTAAATTATATGAAATTGAAAAATTTGCAAAGGGGTGTAAAGAAAAAAAAGAGGATATGTCCTGCTATTTACTTGCACAAGAGTATGATAAATTTGATAAGACAATATTTTCTATTCCAATTTATAAAACTATATGTAAAAAATACAAAGAAGAAAAAAATAATATTACTGCGGTATCGTGTAAAGAATTAAAAAAGAAAGCTGATTCATATTATATTTTTTTTATAGGCTCAAGACTAGTTTAGCATTTTTTTATGCTAAACTAGTCTTGAGCCAAATCTTAATTTAACCCTGCAATTTCTCCGCTAACCACATTTTAGTAATTGCTTAATGAGT
>JALTWL010000332.1 GCA_027047045.1 Micavibrio sp. | reverse complement strand
AAAGATACTCTTTACGCAGACAATACAATAATTGCCTATGAGCCCGTTTGGGCAATTGGCACGGGTGAGACAGCATCACAAGCAGATATTGAAGATATGCATAATTTTATTCGCCATATTTTAGAAGAAAAATTTCCAACCATAGCCAATACACATATACTATATGGTGGTTCTGTTAAAGGCGCAAATGCCAAAACCATACTGAATTACAGCAATGTAAACGGAGTTTTGGTCGGTGGGGCAAGCCTAAAAATTCAAGAATTTTGTAAAATTATAGAAGCTAGTTTTTAAACGAATTTACCAAGAAATTCCATAGCTATTTATATAATTTTAGTTATGTAGGGATAAAGTCTTATGAAGGTAGCTTACTTCTTTTTGTTGTTAATTTAGGATATTTATGTGAGGTTCTGTGTTTCTTTTTTCCAGTCCAAGAAGTATATAGGGATAAATTTGGTATTTTAATTTCTTCCTTTCGCCAAACTTTAATCCCATTTTCATTTATATATGTGGACCAACTGTGCATTATTACTGGTTTTGGTTTATTTGTAACTTCTGCGCAGCTATTCCAGAAAATATTACGTTTTTCCTCATTGACAGATATACCGCCTTCTTTGTCTTGCTTAAATGCAGCCCAAAATTTATTTCTAAGCGGTTGGTGCATTTGAAATGCTCGTCTGTATAGTGGCATGATGCTAGCAGTATTAAAAATAGTTGATATGGTTGTATTAAGAGCATCTGCGCGATTGCGGCTTGCTTTTTCCTCTTCTCTTAGTTTTGATGTTAAGTTTGATAAGAATTTTCTATTTGTGCTACCATTAAATTCATTGTCTGGGTCAAGCAATATTTTAACTTCTTTTTCTATACCGTCATCATCTTCTATCCTAATTATTCCGACATTATGGGTTGCCATATCAACATTTTCGTTATTTCCTAAACGCATCATATCTTGTAATTCTTTTCCTTCATCTCCTAAAAATACACTCTTATATTTTACATGTTCTATACCAGGATATATTGCAACTGAAAAATTATTTTCTTTATCATCTATCCAACCAAGTGGCTGTATTATTCCTGGATTTATAAGTTCTTCAATATTTGTTGGACCAATACGAATTACAACTCCATGACTATTTAAAAATAATAAATCGTGATGTGTTCCTCTAAAAACTTCCTCATTTTTGGGGTGAGGTAGCCCAAGTTTTTCTAGAATTTCTTTAGTTTTACTAGCATATGGCTCATCTAACATATAATCTTCTTTGCGAAAATTCTTTCTTATTGCAACTCCATCTTTATGGTCGGTATAACACCACCCATAGGTAAAATTTTTGGTAGGTATATTTTCTTTGAATATGTTTTGTACAGAAAATCTACCTCTCATAATTTTCTTTAATGTTCTTATGTTTTTTTTAGTTATTGTTTTAGTTTCCAGCATATTTGCAATCCTTAAATATCATTAAAATAAAATTACTAGTGACATACTACATTATTATGGTTAATATTTTGTTGATTTTTTTATAAAGATTGAGCCTTGTGGCGTAAATAATGATCAGCAAGGACGCAGGCAAGCATTGCCTCAACAACGGCAGCTCCCCTGATGCCAACGCAAGGGTCGTGCCTGCCTTTAGTAATAATTTCTGTTT
>JALTWL010000331.1 GCA_027047045.1 Micavibrio sp. | reverse complement strand
CAGAGGTGGACGAAGATTTCGAAGCACCGCAAACAGATGATCAAAAATATCAAGATCTAATCTCAGCCATCAAGACAGCACTTGAAGAAGAGGTCAAAGATGTAAAAATCACAAATAGGCTGCAAGAGAGCCCAGCATGCTTAGTACATGAAAAAAACGATCCGGAGTTTCAAACATATCAGCTCCTCAAACAGATGGGTCAATATGCAATAGAGCCAAAGCCCATTTTAGAAATCAATCCAAATCACTCCATATTTACAAAATTTATGCTCAAAAACGATATGAGCCTGGCCAAAGATCTAGCTATAGTTGTTTATAATGAAGCGAGATTGCTTGAAGGAATGGAAGTAAAAAATCCAGGAGCTTTTGCAAAGAGCCTGAATACATTAATTGAAAAAGCCCTCTCGACATAAGAGGGCTTTTATAATAGTATAATTATAAAATTTGATTGACTCGGACTAAAATTTTATGGTATAATCAAAATAAAAAATCTGGAGGGGGAAAATTGAGTAAAAGTCTTTATGAAACATTAGGAGTCAGCCCCAATGCCTCCGCTGATGAGATAAAAAAAGCCTACAGAAAACTGGCTCGAAAATATCACCCAGATATCTGTAAAGAGCCAGAGTGTGAAGAGAAGTTCAAAGAGATCAATGCGGCATACGAGATTCTAAGTGATCCAGAAAAACGTAAGCAGTATGATCAGTTCGGCGATAGTATGTTTGGTGGGCAAAACTTTCATGATTTTGCACAGCAAAATTTCCAAGGCGGCGTCGATTTGGATGAAATTCTACGAAGTATTTTTGGCGGAGGGGGATTTGGCGGCGGTTTTTCCGGTTCTAGCGGTTTTAGCAGAGGTGGTTTTGGCGGTTTTGGAGGGTTTGAGGATTTTGCACAACCAGATCTCGATCTTCATGCCAAAATCACTATCCCTTTTAGAACCGCAGTACTTGGAGGAACACATTCGCTCACCATCAATGGTGAAACATTTGATGTACGTATACCGCCTGGGATAAAAAATGGCGACACACTTAGAATCCGAGGCAAAGGCAAAAACTATCAAGGTAAGCGTGGTGATCTGCTGCTAAAAGTGGAAGTTGCACCAGATCCAGAGTACGAAAGAAAAGGAAATGATCTATACAAAACGATCGACATTCCACTGAAAACTGCCATGTTTGGTGGCAAAGTGAAAGTTGTGACTCTTGAAAAAGAGATCACTCTAAAGGTTCCAAAAAATACAAAATGTGGCGCAAAATTCCGAGTCAAAGGAATGGGTGTTATGGATCGAAAAACCAAACAAAAAGGCGATCTCTACCTAAAAGCCAATATCCTACTCCCTAAAGTAGAGGAGCTTGATCCAGAACTAGCCAAAATGATGGAAGAAAAACTGCCAGGAGGCGAAGATGCATAGATATGATGAACCGGTCTATCTCATCAGCGTTGTTGCAAAAGTGCTCAATATCCATCCACAAACCTTGAGACAGTATGAAAGAGAAGGACTTATCTCCCCATCTCGTACTGAAGGAAAAACAAGGCTCTATTCCCAAAAAGATATCGATCGAATAAAAACCATACTTCGACTAACGCGTGAGCTTGGAGTCAACTTGGCTGGTGTGGATATAATCCTCAGACTCAAAGAGCAGATGG
>JALTWL010000330.1 GCA_027047045.1 Micavibrio sp. | reverse complement strand
ACCGGTGATTGTTAGGAAACGCTAACCTAGCAATTTATATAAATATTATCGCGGGGTGGAGCAGCCCGGTAGCTCGTCAGGCTCATAACCTGAAGGTCGTAGGTTCAAATCCTACCCCCGCAACCAATTTTCAATCCCAAATCTTCCGCCAGAGGAATGCAACAAAAGAGCGCCAGCGTCTCTTTCGTCAAGATAGTGTTGTAATACAACATGCACCTTGCGGAGCACGTTATATTGAATTACTGCCTTTCCTATTAGCACGATGAAAAGGTCATGAACCGTAGCTTGCGCCACACCTGTGATGAACTGAGCCTACAAATAATTTTAATAACTACCAGTAAAATGTAACTTTACATGACTTCATTATACACGTTAAGCTCCTGTCAAACAAATGGAGAGAAAATTGCGGAAATATAGGATTTTCTATGTCTGAAATATATTTATTATCTTGCGGGAAATCTAAGCAGATTAATCGTTGTTGTGCAGAGAATATGTATATTGGTCCTCTTTTTAAAAAAAGCCTCTCATATGCAAAAAACCAAAACCCGTCTCAAATTTTCATTTTATCCGCTAAACATGGGCTTTTAGAATTATCTGATATTATTGATCCTTACGAAAAAACGCTTAACAAAATGGGTAAAAAAGACAGAAAAGAGTGGTCTGAGAATGTACTAAATGAGCTTAAAAACAAAACTAACTTAGCAACTGATAATTTTGTGTTTTTAGCTGGAGAAAAATATAGAGAAAACTTAATCCTAGAGATTGAACATTGTTGCGTGCCTATGGCAAATATGAAGATTGGAAAACAATTACAATGGCTAAAGGCGCAAAATAATGAGGTTAAAGGCGCAAATCAATGAATGATGCATGTAGAATATTACATGAATGGGCAAATGGCTTACCAAAATTCAGCCATGGTTATTCGGTGGATAAATTACCTAAGAATGGTATTTATATTGTATTTGAAAAAGGCGAAATTGCACATAATGCTGATCGAATAGTTCGTGTGGGAACTCATACAGGGCAAAATAATTTAGGGAAACGCATTTTTGAACACCTCTATAAACCCAACAAAGATAGAAGCGTTTTCAGAAAGCATATAGGCAGGTGCTTACTTGCCGATAATCCTTTTCTTGAACAATGGAATTTAGATTCAACAACAAAAGTAAATCGCGAAAAATATATTAACATCATTGATTTTGAAAAGCAGAAAGAAACTGAAGAAGAGGTTACGCAATATATAGCTGATAATCTATCTTTTGTCGTTTTTGAAGTGACTGATAAATCAGAAAGACTTAGGCTTGAGGAAGCATTATTATCAACAATTACTGCCTGTAAAAGATGCTTCCCATCAAAATCTTGGCTTGGGCTAAAACACCAAAACCCACGCATAAGACAGGGGCTTTGGAACATACAAGGTTTAAACAAGGGTATCTTATCAACAAATGAAATGAAATCTCTACTAGAAGAATACTAATAAAACATATAATTACGAGATTAGCACAACCAGCTATAAAAGCTAGTAGAATCTGGTTAAGGAAGTTAATGTAAATTTAGATTTAATCAAATATATGAATTGGTTTGACAAATTATGCTTTTTTTGGCATAATCCGTTTATGTGGTCTATAGAATTTTTAGATGAAAAT
>JALTWL010000329.1 GCA_027047045.1 Micavibrio sp. | reverse complement strand
GACATAACACAAATAAAATGATTAACTGAATATTAAGAGAGCATTAAAACTTTATTAACAAATAATTCTGGAGATAATAAAATGGCACATATATTGATAGCAGAACACAATAAAGCGGTTTCATCTTATCTAGTAAAAACATTAAAACAAAATGGTCATAATGTTGTTTTGACAGATAATAGTTTAGAAGCTTGGAAAATATCTGGTCAATTTGAATTTGATATATTGATAGTTGATATAGTAATGCCTGGTATGGATGGATTTGTTCTAGCACAAAAAGCTTTGCAAGCTAATCCATATTTACATGTAATTTTTATAACTGGTTTTGCGGCGGTTGCTATGGATACATATAATTCACCAGAATATGCGCCACAGCCAATGACGGCAGCTCCATTTCATTTAAAGGAAGTTAATAATAGAATTCGCTATATGATGGGAGATTTAACAGCATTTCCTATAGATAATTGTAGTTCTGATAATTCCCAGAATTCTGAGAATATAGTTTACGCAGATTTTACTCGTAAACGTAAAGTATCTTCTAAATAAATTTTTCAAACACTCCTCAAGAAGAAAATGCCTTCAAGTAAAATTGGGGGCATTTTTCTATATTTACCAAATAATATCTAAGTTTTTTTTATAATATTTATTTAAATCTGTGAGTAAGCTATATAATATTTATTTAAAGTTTGTAAACAAGTTCCTGATAACATTTTTAATAGCAACGCTTGATTTTCCATAATATATATTATCAAATTTTTATTACAGGATGAGCTATATATAATATTGTCTATAATTATGTGGTGTTTTGGTTATATGAGTTATATTTTATTTTTATCCCCTACTTAATATGTCTATAAGATTATTTGATATATGGAAGCTATTTCTAAATAGCACCAGTTTTGCTGGATGGTAATTGCAATACATTAGTTGTAAGTGCTTGGCTAAAAGACCATCTTTTACCAATTTAAAAAAAAGGAAGCGTAATTGTCATGGATAATGCAAGTTTTCACAAATCACAAGAAACAAAGGAAATTATCAAGAAAGCTGGCTGTTTTGTACTATTTCTAACACCATATTCACTACATTTAAATCCCATAGAAAAGCTTTGGGCTAACATTAAAAGAGCATGGAAATATGATATAAGAAACTCTATAGAAAATATACTTGTATCGTCTAATTATATTTGGAATTAGTTATAAAATATAATTTTCTAAATATTAGTAACCTTTAGTATTTCTAGCTTTATCTGCAGCATTTTTGATTGCCTTGCCTGCAGCGGCTGCATCTTTGCCAATACCTTCCATAGTATTGCATGCACTAAGCGACATTGCCGACATTATAACAATTACTGCTATTGAAATTTTGATAAAATTAGTCATTTTAAATTTTTCCTCCGTTAAAATAATTAAAATCGTAAATATAATGATACTTGTATATTTTTTAATTTTTCATCAAAAAAATTCTTTATGCTATTTTTTCTTGTTTTGGGGGATTAGAGTAATCTTCTATTTTACCACCATTGACTGTAAGTATTTTGTCCATTTTTTTTGCAAGCTCCATATTATGAGTTGCAATTAAAGCACCTAGCCCTATTTCTTTTACCATTTTTAAAAGCAAGTTAAATATATTATTTGCCGTTACGGGGTCTAAGTTACCTGTTGGCTCATCTGCAAGTAGCAAGGACGGTCTGTTGACTAAAGACCTTGCGATTGCCACCCGTTGTTGTTCACCACCTGATAGCTCTGATGGAAAATGTTCTCCCCTTTCCTGTAATTTGACCATTTTAAGCAATTCATATGCCCGTTTTTTTGCAATTTTTTTATCAATTCCTGCAATTAACTGTGGCAATATTATATTTTCAAGAGCAGTAAATTCAGATAGCAAATGATGAAATTGATATATAAAGCCTATTTTATTTCTGCGTATTTTAGTTCTAACTTCATCAGAGGCACTATCTATTGCAATTCCATCTATAATTATTTTACCACTATTTGCTTTATCTAAAAGCCCTGCTATTTGTAACATGGTTGATTTACCAGCTCCGCTAGGAGCAACTAATGCTACTGCCTCTCCCCTTTTAATTTCAAGCCCTGTTTTATCCAAAATATTTAAAATACGCCCCCCTTGTGTGAATGACTTAGAAATATTTTCCATTATGAGAATAGAGTTATTATTCATTTCTAAGAGCCTCCACTGGGTCAAGTTTTGATGCTTTCCAAGCAGGATAAATAGTTGCAATAAAAGACAGTCCCAAAGCCATAGATACAATTAAAATCACTTCAGATATTTCTAATTTTGAGGGCAGTTGCGAGAGAAAATATATCTCATCTGCAAAAAGCTCTGTTCCTGTTAATCCCTCTAGCCACTTTCTAATAGCTTCTATATTAGTTGCAATTACAATTCCAATAATTGCACCAAGAGTTGTGCCAATAATGCCAATTGCCATACCTGTGTATAAAAATATACGAACTATCATGGACTTAGTTGCCCCCATGGTTCTAAGTATTGCAATATCGCGCCCCTTTTCTTTAACAAGCATTATCATGCTAGAAATTATATTAAATGCAGCAACCATTATTATTAAAGTTAGTATTAAAAACATGACGTTACGCTCAACTTTTAAAGCAGTATAAAAGCTTGAATTATTATCACGCCAATCTATAATAGCCGCCCCATAGCGTGGTAATATTTCTGCAATTTTTGATTTTATCTTATCTATATTAGTTGGTTCTTTCACCATAATTTCAAGTGCTGTTATCCCCTGCCCTAAACTATAAAATTTTTGTGCATCAGATAATAACATATATATAAATGAGCTATTATATTCATACATACCAACATCAAAAATACTACTAACAATATAGCTACGTGAACGTGGAATAGTACCAAATGGGCTAGCCTTGCCCTTAGGTGCAATTAAGGTTATTTTATCGCCTAATTTTAGATGAAATCGCTCCGCCATTACTTTACCGATTGCAACCATATTACTGTCAATTGGTCTGTTTTTTTCTAATTTTTGATATATGGCACTAGATAATATTGGTTTTTCTAAAAAATCACTTAATTTCATACCCTTAACAATAACACCAGATGAAATTTGTCCTTTAGCTATGGTCATAAGAGCTTGCCCTTCAACAATTGGGGCAACAGTTACAACATCATCAATGTTAGATACCCGCTCTAATAAGCCTCCATAAGCTTGTAGATTTGAAGTTTGACTATCATATATCATCGCATGACCGTTAAGTCCTAAAATTCTAGTAATTAAATCATCTCTAAAACCGTTCATAACAGACATAACAACAATTAAGGCAGCAACGCCTATCATAATACCTATCATGGAATATGCGGCACTAACCGATATTACCCTTTCCCTCTTTCTTGAGCGAAAATATCTAAATGAAACCATTTTTTCAAATGTCTGAGCCATAATTGTCCAATCTAAAAAATAACTAAGAAAGCAGCATAGCCGAGAGTGAAAAAAAATTATAGTGAAAAATTCACAAAAATTTAGCGAGCCTTTATATATTTTCTAAAAGACATAAATTTATTTCTAATATATTTTTTTTGTTCTTTTATTTTTTCTTGTTGTTTTTCTTTTGAATTAGCTAATTTTTCTTCTAAATATTCATCAACATATTTTGCTGGTAATATATTTACTGGATATTCTGCAAATAAAAATTTAAGCCAATCTTCTTTTTCCATATCTTTGGGTATCGGTATTTCGCTGCTTGAGGTTTGTTGAAAAGTTAAAACTCCCTCCCACATTATTTCTGATTGTTTTTTAGATTTTCTATTAAATATAGTCAACAAATCACCATTTTCTAGCCAAATTGGTTGATTATTATTTTCTTCAGAATAAGCCATACCCACAGGGTACAACATACCATGTTCATAATAATGTGCGAGTCTTGCTTTTATTATCTTATCTTCATGTTTCAAGATACATAGCCCAAATTTAAATTAACACTACACCGCAACCGTATGCTATGTTAATATAAATTGTCAAGTATTTTTTACTCTTAATATGCTTTACCGACTATTACTTTTTGTCCATCATCTTCGAAGGGCATACATCTTGGACTTATTGCAAATTCTTGCATTAGTTTAGAAAATTCATCGCTATTTAACAATTCTGTTGCAAATCTAACTTGTCCTATATTGCCACAGACAAAGAAATCTTTAACTTCTGACAAATTATTTACATCAAAAATCATATCCTCTGTTCTTTTATAGGCCTTTTGATATAGGGACTTTTGAATATCATCTAAAATATTTGAAATTTTTTGACAAAATGCATCTACACTTTCAGTTGTTTTGCTATTTCTGCCAATATCGCGCCTTGTATGAGTTAGTGTTGCATCTTCAACTTCACGTTTACCAATTTCAACTCTAACAGGTACACCTTGTTTTATGCAGCCCCACATTTTATCTGGGATTCTTCTATCGCTAAGGTCTAGTTCAGAGCGAATATTTTGTGCATCAAGCCTATTTTTTAGTTTTGTTGCATATTCAATTATCTGAGTTTTGTCAGCATCATTATGGATAATTGGAATAATATATATATGATAAGGGGCAACTTTTGGAGGAACTATCATACCATCATCATCGGCGTGCGTCATAATAAGCCCGCCAATCATACGGGAGCTCATTCCCCAAGATGTTGTCCAAGCAAATTCTTCATTTCCTTCACTGGATTGAAATTTAATATTTGCAGACCGAGAAAATGTTTGCCCTAAATTATGAGATGTTGCACTTTGCAAGGCTTTACCATCTTGCAATATAGCTTCAATAGTATATGTAGCAACTGCCCCTGGGAAGCGTTCTTCTGGAGTTTTCTCACCTTTTATTACTGGTATTGCCATAATATTTTCTGCAAACTCAGTGTACATATCTAGCATAGCTCTTGCATCAGTTTCTGCCTCCTCAGCAGTTGCAAAAGCGTTATGTCCTTCTTGCCATAAAAATTCAGCAGTTCTTAAAAATAGCCTAGTTCTCATTTCCCACCGCATAACATTTGCCCATTGATTGATTTTTAAAGGCAAATCTCTATAAGAATTTATCCAGCCTGCAAAACTCTCACCAATAATTGTCTCAGAGGTCGGGCGTATTATCATTGGCTCTGCTAGTTTACCTGCAGGCTTTAGCCCTCCATTTTCTTTATCTTCTTCTAACCTATGGTGAGTAACAACTGCGCATTCTTTAGCAAAACCATCTATATGTTCAGCCTCTTTTTCTAAAAATTTAAGCGGTATTAACAATGGAAAATAAGCATTTTTAACACCATGCTGTTTTATTTGTTTATCAAGTTCTGCTTGAAAATTCTCCCAAATACCATAACCGTAAGGCTTAATTACCATACAGCCACGAGTTGGAGAATTTTCAGCCAAGTCAGCAGCCTTAATCACAGATTGATACCATTCTGGGAAATTTTCTTCCCTTGTTGGAACAATTGCTGTTTTTTGCTTTTTCTTAGCATTTGATTTTTTTGCTGTTTGTGTTGCTGTCATTTTTAAAACTCCGATTTAATTTCATATAATAATTAGCAAATATTTACTTAACTGTAAATAAATGCACTCTAGTTTGTGGCTTTTTTCCCATATAATTATAAAAGAATTTTCTAGCCGTTATTCTAGCTTTTTCTTTTACTTTACAGTCTGTTTTATCTTTCATATTTTCTATGGCATTTTTTACTGCTGTAATGGTTTTTTGTATTATAGCTACTCCAGTTTCACTATTCTCATCAATAAGCCCTAGTGCTGTGATTTGTGGGCTATAGAGTAAATTATAATTACAATCAACAACTAAACTTACAATGACTGCGCCGTTAAAAGTTATTCTACGCCTAACATTTAAAGCTTCATCATCTATTCGTTTTATAGTCCTAGCCTCAACAGCAAGAAGTCCATGTTCTACCTCATCAATAATTTGAATTTTTCCATTTTTGGATATTTCATATACACTGCCAACTTTGCCGTTTATAACATTTTTAATTCCGCAAGCTTTAGCAATATCTGCATGATGGTCCATTTGCATTACTTCACCATGTACTGGTATTGCGGCTTTGGGTTTTAGCCATTGATATAGCTTTTTTAGCTCCTCTTGGCATGGATGCCCTGATACATGGATTGGAAAATATTTTGTTGTTTTATTGGTAATGACATCAACTCCCATTTCCCAAAATCTTCCCAAAACTCTATCAATATTTGGTTCATTACTAGGGATTCTAAGAGCGGAAAATACTAATACATCTCCTCTATTTGGTTTTACTCTGGGATGTTCATCTTTTGAAATTCTAGCAAGAGATGCCCTTGCCTCACCTTGTGAGCCTGTACAAATTATAACTGCTTTTCCCCGCTCTAATTGCATAGCCTCTTTTTCATCTAAAAAAGGTGGTAAGTTTTGCAAGTAACCCAAAGATTGAGCAATACTAACGCTACGCCAAAGTGAACGCCCAGAAAGCCCCACATACCGACCATTTTCAATGGCTGCCCGTGCAATACTGTCAATTCTGGCAATATTAGATGCAAAAATAGTTGTAAAAATCCTCACTTCTTTTAACTCTGAAAAAAGTTTAGTAAGATTTTTTCTAACCTCTAACTCTGAGCCTGAAAAACCCTCTATCATTGCATTGGTTGAATCACCAATAACAGCAAGAACTCCATCATTGCCAATTTTTTTTAATTTTTTCTCATCTGTTACATGACTAACGCATGGATTGTTATCTAATTTCCAATCACCTGTATGAATAACAGCCGGTATATTGTCCCCTGCCCTAATGGCAAGTGCTTGTGCCTCTGGTATAGAATGCGCCATTTCTATCATATCAATATAAAATTCTCCAATTTTAAAATTAGCACCAGTTTTAACAGTATTTATTATGTTTTTATCTTTTATAAACCAGCTATGCTCAGAGAATTTACGGTGCAACATCTCAGATGCAAAATCAGTTGCATATATTGGACAATTTAATTTAGGCCATAAATATTCCAATGCCCCTATATGATCCTCGTGAGCATGCGTAATGATACAAGCAAGCAAATTATCTTTTTGCTCATATAGAAAATTTAAATTAGGTACTAATAAATCTACACTTGGTAAAGTTGAATCTGGAAAACCCATACCGCAATCAACCAATATCCATTTGCCCTTATAACCGTAAAGACTGGCATTTGCTCCAAAAATACCGCATCCTCCAAGTGGTAAAAAATAAATTTTATCTTGTTGAAATCTAAAATTAGCTGTCATTCAAAAAATACCTCACCAGAATTTATATATTGAATATTTTTATCTTCTAGCTCTAAAATTAAACAGCCATTTTTTCTATCAATATCTTTAAAAATTCCCTTTATAATATTATCTGCTAACCTAACAGTTATTTTTGAACCAATAGCATAAGCATAACTAAGCCATATATCTACAATGCCAGAAAAACCTTTACTTTCAGATATTTTTTTTATTTTATTAAAGTTGTCTATAAGTATTTCTGCAAATTTATGATTGGAAATATCAATATCTAAATAAGTCGCATATGGAGGAGCAGAAATTAAATTAACACCAATACCAATAATTAAAAAAAGCTCACTCTCACTATTTGTTTCTGTTTCAAGCAAAATGCCAGATAGTTTTTTACCATCAATTAAAATATCATTTGGCCATTTTAACTGTGGTTGTTTATCTGACAGAGCCTCTATAGTTTTAGCAACAGCAATTGCAGTTATAAAACTATAATTTGCAGCAACATGTAAATTAGGGACTTTTTCTATAATTGACATATATAAATTGCCCTTATTAGATACCCATTCATTGCCGTATCTTCCACGTCCTGCAGTTTGAGAATTTGCAATTACAATATTGCCATCTTTTAAGTAGCTTTTAGCATATTCATTGGTACTGCTAGTTTCATCTAGTAAATATATATCACTCATATAAGTAAAAGACTTTCAACTATAAAGCTAACTGCGCCCATAATTGGCCATACAATCGCAATAAAAATAACAGCAAATAAGGCTGATAATTTCATAACAAAGCTAGACATATAATCACGCACATCATCTAATTGCTCTTGTGCATCATCAAAATACATAATTTTAATAATACGCAAATAATAATAAGCCCCAATTACACTAGTCATAACGCCAATAATAGCTAGTGTATATAATTGCTGTTCTATTGCTGCTTGAAATATAAATAATTTACCAAAAAAGCCCGCAAGTGGTGGTATTCCTGCCATTGAAAACATTAAAATAGTCATACATACTGCCATCAAAGGTCTATATTTAGCAAGCCCTGCTAAATCATGAATAGTTTCTACCTGTATATTTTTACGAACCA
>JALTWL010000328.1 GCA_027047045.1 Micavibrio sp. | reverse complement strand
ATTATTTTGATTTCCTATTACTATTTCAATTCTTGTGTTGTTACTTTTTTTAGCATTTTTAGGAACTATAAAATAACTATTCGTATAAATACTCCAATTTGATGTTTTTCCCCAATCAATGGGCGATGCTTGAAGATAAGTATTATCTTGGAATATTGTAAATACATGAGAAAGTGCTAATGGAAATTCTCCTGTAGTTTTAATTTTAATTTTCATTTCATACACTCCTGGAGAAAGATTAAGATATTTGTATACTCTGCTCCAGTAAAGATGACACGTGCTTGAAAAGTTTAAACATTTACCAGAAAAACATGGAGAAAACGAAATCGTGTCGTTAACTCCTACTAACACACAGTCCCAGGAAGAGCAAAAATCTGATTGTGATGAATAATCAAAATCTTCTGAAAAAACTAATCGCGAAGATATTTTCTTCCAATTTAGAGTTGTTATGTAATCATCCTTTCCATCAAACTCAATTGCTTTCCCGTGCTTGCCATTAACAAACTCAACGAACTTCGCTTTCTTTGCTTGATATAAAGCTTTTATTTCTTCTTCTGTTAAAGCTTTTGAGTAGATTGCTACTTCATCTATCGTGCCGTTGAAATAACCTACAGGTAAACCGCGACCTATCCTTATATTACCTACGGTTTTCATTATTTTTCCTGGGAAATATGAGCTTGTCACAAGATTGCCATTCCTATATAATTTGATATATTTTCCATCGTATGTACATGCTACAAATACCCATTGATTCGTGGGAAAGCGATGATTTTCAATTAACCAAAAATAAATACCGCTCTCGTTTTTTATTGCACATGTCAGATTACCTTCTTCCAACCTTAAGAGATATGCGTGGTCTGTTGTAGTTGCATTATATAGCTTTCTTACTATATGATTAGCTCCTCTTGATGAAGGATTATTAGTTATGTTCAAAGAAGTTGCATAGACCCAAGCACTTACTGTTAGTTCATCAGAAATATCAAGAGAATCCGAATCATTTATCTCAACATAATCATCTACTCCGTCAAATTTTAAACAATTTCCATAAATGCAATTAGTTTCTCTATTAGTGTTTTTTCTCCACATCGCTTGATCTTTTGTTACATTTCCTGTTCCTTCGTCAAAAGGCAAGTATAAAACTAAACCGTTTGTCGGGCAGTTTTCTTTGTTTTGGTAGCAGGATTGGATTTCTTCCTCGCTCAAAGCGCGGTTGTAAATGCGGACTTCGTCGATAGTGCCGTTGAATGGCCTGTCTAATTGATTTCGATTTCCTATTATTAAAGAAGATGTACTCGTTGCTAATGGTCCATAATAATAATTAATTGAAGGGAATGCTTGAGTAATCTTTTTTCCGTTAACATAAAGTAAAGTTGTATTTGTTTCTGAATTATAAGTAAATACTACCATATACCATTTGTTTTTTTGAATATCTGTAGAAAATGTTATTTGATCCCATATACCATTTTTAGATGTACCTTGCAATCTTACTGAAATATTCCCCTTATTGTTGACCCAATAACAATACACTTCATTTCCTGCACAAACAATTCTTTGATAGTTCTGAGTCGTATTGCCTCTGACATAAATCCAAGAAATTACAGTAATTTCATGTTTAATATCTAAAGATGAAGAGTGATTTATCTCAACATAATCATCCACTCCGTCAAA
>JALTWL010000327.1 GCA_027047045.1 Micavibrio sp. | reverse complement strand
TCATCTCTTGTTGCAACATTTTCAAGTTGCCATTTTCCATAAGCATTTAAGAAAAATGGAGGTTTTGCATTTGGGTTTGAGTGAGCATCTCTTCTTACATAGCAACCACCACCAGATTTTCTTATATCACCTTTAGCAAATCTACCCTCACCATATCTATCTGTAACTCTATATGGGTTAGAGTCGTCATTCATATTTGGGTTTTGAAAGTGAGTTGGGTGACAACTTTGACAAGATTGAGTTCTTCCTGCAGCATCTGGCATAGGAACCATTGCTAAGTGGAATCCATGTATAGCCTCAGTTAAAGGTTTAGCTTTTACTGCTTTATAACCTGTAGCGGTTGGTCTTGGCTCTTGTAAGTTACCTGAAATATTATCACCATGACAATCAGCACAATTCACCATACCAACTTTTCCAAGCCTATTTCCTGAAGCATTATGCTTATAATCGCTTAAAAATTTAGTGCCATGATGTTTATCGTGAAGTGCAAGTATATTTATACTAGCTTCAGAAAGTCTTGCCATATATTCACTCTCATCAGCATAACTTTTCCAGTAGTTATACTCTTGATCGCTATACTTTATCCCTTCATCTCTTGCCATTTGTGCTGCTTTACCATTTCTTGAGTGGCAAGCATAGCAGTTAGGGATATCAACTGGATTTGTTCCAAAATAAGAATAAATTCTGCCATCTTTTGACTTAACAGGTTTTCCAGTTCTGTCATGAACCTCAACTACAGAATACTGAAAAGGTTGGAAATCTTTTTCTGTAACACTTCTTATAGTTCCTTTTCTAGTGCTATCGTTAAATGCTGTAAGTGGTAAACCTAAAGCATCCCATAGGTGTGATGCTGTAAGAACGAGCTTAACATTTTTTACAGGTGGAACTAAAGTGTCTGTCATAACAACATTTGTCCCATCTTTTCCAGAGTAGTCCATATAACCGCCAGACATCGGTTTACCACTAGGACCTGCATCGATTTTAACAGGTATTTGCATACCTACTCTTAGTCTATCTTTATCTGTTGCACCCGAAGGTATAGTTCCCTCTAAATCTTTATATATAAAAAGGTGTGTCCAAACATAGTTTGCAACATTATCACCTGGAGAGTCAAGATGCCCATCACCATCTGTATCTTTTGCCACACTCCAGTATTTCATCTTATTACCTTCACTATAAGAGTTATCTTTAGTGTAGTAGTAAAGTTTAATCTCATCATCTGGAGTTAAAAGTTTTGGCATTTTACCATCTTTACCAGACTTAATAGCCTGTGCTTGAATTGAGTTATAAGGTGGTATAACACAACAATAGTCCATAGCAAAACCGACACAATGCATTCCAAGTTCATAATTTACAAACACATTTATGTCGTTCTTAGGCTCATAAGCATAACTACCATCTTCAGCCTTAAACTTTTTTAGTTTATTTAGACTAAATGGTGGGTTTTTGTCATAAGCCACTGCATTTGTAGCACCTGAGCTTAAAACTGCTAAAGTTGCCAAAGCAGATAAAAGGCTTTTTTTCTTCATAGCTTTTCCCCTTTTTTAAAAGTTCATAACAAGTATTACATTTTTTTATTTAAATAAACTTTAAACACATCTCATTTTTTATACTAAATGTGTATATTTTTAACAATTTGTTATTTTTGTGATATTTTTATAAAATATAGATA
>JALTWL010000326.1 GCA_027047045.1 Micavibrio sp. | reverse complement strand
CCTCAGCCTGTTTAATTACTCGTGAATCAGCAACGCAATTGTTTCCAACGACAGACGCAATACGTATATTCTTAAGCGGTTTTTTGGACATAATTTTTTCTTTTCCTTAAGTATAGCATAGTGTTATATAACTATTAGGATTCACGTATAGCAATAATATGTATGAAAAAGCAAGTTTTTATTATCTGCTTTTTATTTGCATATATTTTAAATCTATTGCTGAGCTAATATTATATCTGTAAGTGTAAATAGACAGTTAGAGTGGCAAATAACAACGAGAGCAGAGAGGGCAAAAATGGCGGAGAAGACAGGATTTGAACCTGCGAGGGCTTGCACCCAACACGCTTTCCAGGCGTGCGCCTTAAACCGCTCGGCCACTTCTCCATAAATTAAAATCCGAATAGCTAAGAAAATATATAATTTAACTTAATAAAGCAAGCAACAATTATCAATGTTTAAAATGGGGAGGTTTGCGTTTTTTTGCTGGCTCTTCCCGCCATTGTCTTAGCTTTTTATTATGTTTTATACCATTTGCCCAAAAAGGAAATAAAATAGTAGCAGGCACCGTAAAAAGCGTAAGCATTAACAATCAGCCCTTAATTTCATCAATCTTAGCCAATTTAGTCATGACTATTGCAGCATCTACTTTATCAGAAAAGTCATCAATATTACCTACAAACCTATAATTACTTAGCCTTGCTGCCTCTTCCTGACCAAGTTTATAAAAACCAAAATTAGATAAATCAGCAATATTAGTATCAAATTTATCCAATAAAACCATACGATCTTTTTCACTTAGCTTTGTATCATCTTCATTTATAACAACGTCACTTAAATATTTATATGCCTCTTTTATGAATTTTTGTTCCTCTAAGGAAAATTTATTTATATCTTTAGAAAAACTAATATCACTTTTCATACTTTTAAGTTCACTTAGACGTTTTTCAAATTGTTTTACTTGTTTTACATTAGTTGTATCATCAAAATTACTATCTGTAATTTCATCAGCAACATAAGAAAACCCAAACGCAGCTGAAGTAAATATGGCAACTATACCAAAATTACTAGTTGCAGCCTTCCCTATATAATGTTTAGGATTTATTCTATAGTGCTTATTTTGCTTAGACATAATGAACAGCTCCGCATATCAATAATTATTTTACCTAACCGGTATAGAGTTAGTAAATATATTACCAATAGTCAAGCTATATAGCTAGCTCCAAAAATATTTATGATACTTAAAGCACCTCAACACTAGATTTACCAAAATATGATTTTAACATGATACGTTATGTTGGGGAAGTGGGGTGTTCAAACCAATAGTCTAAATAATTTTAAGAATAGCTATATAGCCATATCTACAAAAAAAGCTGAGCCACAGGCTCAGCTTTTCATATATTTTAAAGTAGCTATAAATTAACTATTTTTGTCTGTGTCGTCTTTTTTAGATACTTCCATTTCTTCAGAAACATCATCTTCTTGCTCAACAACCTTAAGAGCAGTATCTACTAAATTTTCTTCATCATCTGTAGAAACAAGAGCTTCTCCACGTTCTTCTTGGATTTTTGCCTCCTCTTTAGTTCTTGCAATATTCATGGTGATAAATACACTCACTTCTGGATGCAAAATAATCTTAACTGGATAAAGACCTAGCATTTTAAAGCTTCTATCTATATGTAC
>JALTWL010000325.1 GCA_027047045.1 Micavibrio sp. | reverse complement strand
CCCCAAGGGCTATATATTTGAGGGTAACTAGGACCAAAAAGCCCAACTGTTGGAACATTTACTGCTGCGGCTATATGCATAAGACCAGAATCATTTCCTATATAAAGATTTGACTTACTAATAAAAGCAGCAGCCTCAATTGGTGATAATTTAGCAATTAAATCAATTGTATCTTTTTTATCAAAGGCATTTAATAATTTTTGTGCAATTCCTTCTTCCCCTCTTGCTGAGAGAACAGCTATTCTTGCTCTATATAATGATATATTTTTATTCGTAGTTAGTCTTTTTGCAAGCTCAATAAATTTTTCTGTTGGCCAAGTTTTGCCTATCCAATTAGCAGCAGGTCCTATTGCCAATATAGGCCTGTTACTATTTTTTATATAGCTATTTGCTTTTGCAATATCAGCATTTGAAAACCATATCTTAGGGGCTGGAATATCTTTTAATTGCATAAGCTCTGCCATTTGTTCAACTTTATGCTTAGATTTATCAATATTTTTTGACCAAATAAATTTTCTTTTACCACGTAAAACTCTAGATACTGCACTATTTCTAATATCAACAATAATATCCCAATTTGTTCTATAGCATTCTTTAAATAAATAAAACCAATGCCTTGAATAGCTTTTTTTATCAAATACAATAACTCTATCCAACCTCGGCATAGCACGAAACAGGCTTTCCCCCAAAGAACCACAAGCAACAGTAATTTTGGCATCATTAAAATCATCTATAATATAAGATAATAGCCCAGATGACAAAACTGCATCTCCAAGACGGTTAGATGTAATAAATAAGATATTCATAATTTAATAAATATCACTTAGCAAATTTTGATGCTAGAGGTTTTTGTTGGCATGTCATATTTTTTTCTTGCTGTAAAATGTGAAGCGCCTCTACACAATCATCTTTTAGAGGAAGTAACCTATTTTTTATCGTATTGCATAAAATGCCCAAATCTATCTCATCATATTGATGTCTTAATCTGTTACAAAAACCATGAATTTGTCGCCATGGCTGTTCTGGTGTAAGTTCTTCTGCAAGTGTCCCTAGTTTCTTTCCTGCCTCCCCAATATTCATCAAAGCCATTTTTACTGCATATTCTGTTTTTTTATCTGATAAAACAGCCGCCTCTCTAAAGCCATTGGTAAACTCTTCTATCATTTCTATATGTTCTATAATCTCTTTAAATCTTTGCTTGGGCTTGCTAGAAGACATTAACGCACCCCCTTGAATTATCTTTGTTTTTTACAGTTGCATAAATTTGCATATTTAATATATTTGCTATTTTTTCTTGAATATTTTCAATATCTATATAATCCATATTACTCTCAGAACGGGAAGTAATTAACAATTTTAACACCTCATCTTCGTCTATAGCTCGCACAAAAGAAAGCGACTGCACCCCCATTCGGTAAAGCTCTTCTTTTTTTTCTAAAAGTATTTTTAAAATATCTTCATCTTGCATAGTTATAAACCTCAAATATTTGCTTACCATATTACATAAAAAATATTATTTAATAGTTAATTTTATATGGCTATATTTGTATTTATGTTTATAATTTTCTTTTTAACCCAAATATGGATATAATATAATGAAGTTTGAAACTATAGAAAATTTACCACTAAAAACTTTAAAATTTAGCCCTATATCTGGCAACAATCCTAACAGTATAGTTATTTTTTTACATGGATTTGGCTCAAATGCTAGAGATTTAATTTCTCTTGCTCCAGAAATGGCAAAAGATTTGCCAGATACTATATTTTTATCTGTCGATGCGCCGGAGGCTTGTGATATGGCGCCATCTGGGTATCAATGGTTTTCCCTGCAAGATAGAGACCCAGAAAATGTCTTAAAAGGTCTAAAAAGCACACAACCAATAATTACTGAATATATAAATAAAATCAAAGAGATGTTTCAAATAGAAAACAACAAGATAGCATTTGTTGGTTTTTCACAAGGTACAATGACCGCACTTTACAATGCGCTTTACTTTCCTGACAAGCTAGCGGCTGTACTTGGATATTCAGGGGCGCTATATATTGAAAAAGACAAGGCGCAAAAATTAACAAACCTCCCTATAATGCTTGTACATGGGACAATAGATGAGGTTGTTCCTTTTGAATTTATGACAATGGCAAAAACCATTCTAGATGAAAATGGCATAGATATAAAAACTATAGCCCGTCCTAATTTGGGTCATTCCATTGATGAGTTAGGTTTAAAATTTGGCATAGAGTTTTTAAAAGAACATTTGTACAAAAAATAATAAATTTGTACAGCCCCTCTATTTATGGTACAATATAAGTGTAGGAAGGGGGTCGCCATGTCAGCCCATCTTGATAGTTGCCCTGTGCTTGTTCTAAATGCGGATTTTCGTCCGCTTAGCTATTTTCCGCTCTCTCTTTGGTCTTGGCAAGAAGCTGTGAAAGCCGTTTTTATGAACAGAGTTAATATTCTGTCTGAATATGATACAAAAATCCACTCCCCTAGCATTGAAATGCAACTTCCAAGTGTAATTGCCTTAAAGGAATATGTAAGACCTAGCAGAAAACCCGCTTTTACTAGATTTAACTTATTTTTACGTGATAAATGGCAATGCCAATATTGTGGCGGTAAATTTAAAACCCATGAGCTTACTTTTGACCATGTAATTCCAAAATCTAAAGGTGGTGGCACTAATTGGGAAAATATTGTTGCTGCTTGTGAGAAATGTAATGTTAAAAAAGGTGATATGTTGCCTCATGAATGTTCTATGATACCCCTGCACAAACCCAATGTTCCCACAATTCAACAATTACAAGAAAATGGGCGGGCTTTCCCGCCTAATTTTTTGCATGAAAGTTGGGAAGATTACCTATATTGGGATACAGTCTTAGAAAATAACTAACTTTGTAAAAATCCTCTATTGAATTTAAGCCCTTGCTTATATATATTTGTTATCTATTATTTAGATACATTTAATTAAAATAGGATTTAAAAGAAAATGTCAACAAGCACAGCAGAAAATAAAAATATAACAAAAAATACAGAAGATTTGCCCACTGTTGTAAAAGCAAAATTAAATAATTTAGAAAATCTACAAAATATAGGTATAAATCCATATCCATATAAATTTAATGTGACTACTTATGCTGCTGATTTGCAAGATAAATATAAATCTCTTGCAGATGGTGAAGTAACAGAAAATACAGTATCAGTTGCAGGTCGTATAATGGCCAATCGCAATAATGGTATGTTTATTGACTTAAAAGATACAAGTGGCAATATCCAAATTTTTAGCCACAAAAAACATTTAGATGAAGCGCAGCTAAAATTATTAAAATTATTTGATATAGGCGATATTATTGGTATTACTGGTATTATTAGAAGAACCCCAAGGGGAGAACTTACCATTGATGCTAAAGAAATTGAGCTTCTAACAAAATCTATTTTACCACTACCTGAAAAATATCATGGTCTTACAGATATTGAGCTGAGATACCGCAAACGCTATCTTGACCTAATAATGAACAAAGCAAGCTGTGATGTATTTTTAAAACGTAGTAAAATTATTAGCCATATAAGACAAATCTTAATTGATGAGGGCTTTTTAGATGTTGAAACCCCAATGTTACACCCAATACCAGGGGGAGCATCAGCAAAACCTTTTATTACTCATCATCACACATTAGATATGAATTTATATTTACGCATTGCGCCAGAACTATATCTCAAAAGGCTAATTATTGGTGGATTTGATAAAGTATTTGAGATAGGTCGTTGTTTTCGTAATGAAGGCATTTCAATTAAACATAATCCAGAATTTACCACTGTTGAGCTTTATCAAGCATATGCAGATTACAATGATATGATGGATTTGACGGAGAAAATTGTTCAATCTTGTGTCAAATTGGTCAGCCCAGATGGTTCATTAAAACTCAGTTATGGCGACAAAGAAATTGACTTTGGTGGCAAGTGGCCAAGAAAATCTATGACCGAACTTGTGGCAGAGAAAACAGGTGTTGATTTCCTTGAAATAACAGATGTCAAGGAAGCATATAACAAAGCAAAAGAGCTAAAAGCCCCAGTTGAAGAAGATATGAATTGGGGGCAAATTGTAGAGGCTGTATTTGGTGAATTTGTTGAAGCTGAGCTAATTCAGCCAATACATATAACTGATATGCCAAAAGATATTTCACCTTTGGCAAAAATTCACCGTAACAATCCCATATTGACAGAGCGTTTTGAAACATTTGCTAATGGTTGGGAGCTTGCTAATGCTTTTTCTGAATTAAATAACCCAGCCGACCAAAAAGCCCGTTTTGAAGAACAGGCAAAGGCTCTTGCCTCTGGCGATGAAGAAGCCCAGCATTTTGACGCTGATTTTGTAGAAGCTTTAGAATACGGTATGCCACCAACTGGAGGGCTAGGTATTGGTATTGACCGCCTAGTTATGCTACTTACCAACAGCCCCAGTATACGCGATGTTATTGCTTTTCCAACCTTAAAACAAAAATAAGTAGATGCTATAACCATCTAAAAAATTATTTACAATATGGGCAAATATTTAGGTGTGGTTAAAATTAATCTTATACGCTTGAACCATAGCGAGTACCCACCGCCTATAATCTTACATAGGTCAGATAGTGCACTAAATTATATTAACCATCACTTGCTAAATGGCTACATTTAAATTTTAAGGCAATAATTTACTTTGATACTTGCTCTGCCAAGATAAAAGACCAATATCTCTAGCCTTGTTTAATTCTGCTACTTCTTTTATTACTTTGCGTTTAATTTCTTCACTTATTTTGGCTTTGACAGTACCGTTTTTATTAAATAAAACTTTTATGTTATTTTCGTTAATTGGTCCAATATTCACAGCAAGTTCCAAGCTATCCTTTTGACCATCTTGCATTTTTGCAACAATATCTGCACACATCAAATGTTCTTTTATACCTTGTGATACTACCTTAATATGATATGTATATTTGGTACTACGACTCTTGCTAATTGAGTGCATAAAATTCATGGAAACACGTAGCTGAAAATTAAGCTCTATTCCCTCTTTTGCCATTTGTTTTTCTACGCTTTTAAAAATACGTTTTACCGCATTTACTCTTTTTTCTAAAGTTTTCTTTTCATCTTGGCGACGTTTTACTATATTTCTTTTTGCTTTATCATCTCTGACCATTTCTAAAACTTCATCATTTACAGCATGCACTTTTTTTACTGCAGATACCGCTTCTTACCTAAAAATTTTTTTGATAGATTTATATCTCATAGCCATTTTCCCTTTATTTAAATTAAGAATCAAAGGCAACCATATACACTCGATTAACTTATGTCAATAAAATATGAATCTTATTTGTGTATAAAGTGAAAAAATGACAATGAAGTA
Organism: Micavibrio sp.; assembly: GCA_027047045.1. Lineage (GTDB taxonomy): Bacteria > Pseudomonadota > Alphaproteobacteria > Micavibrionales > CSBR16-224 > JAJFGX01. The sequence goes on along the minus strand of JALTWL010000325.1, from coordinate 3,053 downwards.
AAAAATGCCATTGCAAGAGCAATCATCATATTATAGCCCGCCATAGAAATTCCGAACATTTGCCATGCGACCTCTGTGCATCTAACAATAGGTGCATTTAAAATTGCTGCTCGCAATTCTTCTAATGATAAATTAGCTTTTATATTTCCGCCACATTCAGAAGTGCCTTCCCACCAACCATGTTCTACCCCAACATGAAAGCCAGCAATTCCAGCATCTATAAAAAGAGCAATCGCACAAGTAAAAAGCAAAAATAAAGCAAGCTTTCTAAATTGTCCGTTAAATAAAATATAAGCCAAAGCGCCAGCAAAAATAACAAAAATATAAGGCACTCTTTGATATTTACACAAAATACAAGGAGGCAAATTCATCACCTCTTGAAAAAACAAAGCCGCTGCCAACATAAAGGCACTACCAAATATAATTAAAATAGTAACTAACTTTTCATCAAATCTTTTCCAGTTAATCATATTTGCCCACTCCTTCATAGATAAAACTATCAGATATATTTAATTAAAATAAATCCTCCGATTATCAAAAAAACAAATATAGCTGTTAAAATTCCTAAATGTTTTTCTATGAATATTCTAATCTTTTCTCCAAAATACCACAATAAAATTGCCTCTAAAAAAAAACGAAACGCCCGTGCAATTAAGGAGCTTATCATAAATAAAAAGAAATTAAGCCCAATTACCCCACTTGCAATGGTGATTACTTTATATGGAAAAGGAGTAATCCCCGCTGCCAAGACGATCAATACACCAAATTCTTTATAATATTGCTGAAATTCTGTAAATTTACCATGCATGGAATACATATTTAGTATAGCAAACCCGATTGTATCATAAAAGATAGCGCCCAAAAAATAGCCCACTGCTCCCCCTATAACGGAAAATACAGTACATATAGTTGCATAAAACCAAATTTTCTTCCTATTGCTAATACACATAGGAACAAACATCACATCTGGTGGAATTGGAAAAATTGTACTTTCAATAAAAGAAATAAAAGCAAGCCAAGCTGATGCATATTTGTGTCTTGCAAGCTCTATTACTCTATTGTACAGTTTATCTAAAATTACTATTCTACTCATAACTCAGCTAAGATATATCTTTTACCTGAATTGTGCAATTTTTTATTGCCTTATTTTAAAATAAGATGTATTTTGCACTTATCAATTACCTTTGGTGCGCCCCTGTGGCGGAATTGGTAGACGCGCCGGATTCAAAATCCGGTTTCCTTTGGAAGTGGGAGTTCGACTCTCCCCGGGGGCACCATTTTAAAACAAAAATCACATCATTTTCAGCCCCTAGCCCATTGTTTCTTAATGCTTTTATACACTTGCATTAAGAATACTCCTTGGCATTTCCTTAATTTTGGTATACAATAAGGGATACATTTTGGTATTCATTGTGGCATACAGAAAGTGCAGAAAGAGTCGTAGAAACATGTCTGATTATCTTATAGAACGTAATGGTCACTACTATTATTTCAGACGTGTACCAATTCATATGGCACCATATGATAAACGTAAATTCATTAAAATTTCACTTAAGACCAAAGATAAAAACACTGCACGTAGACGTGCCGTTATCCAAAATGATGCAATTGAAAAATTCTGGCGTGATATTATAAATTCCCCTGAACTAGATACACAAAAGGACGACCTATACAAAGAAGTGGTACGCACTGCACGTATACACGGCTTTGCTTATCGAGATATTAACGATATATCTAGCAATGCACCAGTGACAGAACTTATCGATAGAATGCTTGCCCTACAAAGTGCACAAGCAAATAATAGTTATACTGGAACAATTAAAAGAGCATTAACGGGTACGGCAGAACAGCCAAAAATAAGGCTAAGTCAAACATGGGATATTTACCGTCCAAAATGTGCAGATAGACTACTTGGCAAAACAGAGCACCAAATTCGCAAATGGGAAAACCCACGAAAAAATGCAATAAAGAATTTAATCGAAGTAATCGGCGATAAATATATTACCGATATTACACGCAAGGATATTCTAGCATTTCAAGAATGGTGGTTAGAACGAGTAATCGAAGAAGGGAAGAAACCAGCCAGTGCCAATAAAAATCTTACACAGATAAAAGATATACTAGACAAGGTTTTTGTAGCTATGGATATTGATCCAGAAGTTGATATTGATGTTCTATTTGCCAAAATTAAACTAAAAGTAATTGATGAAAGCCGTCTTTCATATGAAGCTGATTACGTACAGAATGTTTTTCTTAATAGTAACGCTTTAAATGGTTTGAATGATGAAGCAAAAGCCATCATATACATGATGGCAGATACTGGTGCTAGAGTTTCCGAAATAACTGGCCTAATGACTGATGATATTTACCTTGATACAAAAATTCCATATATTCATATCCGTAGCAATGAAAAGGGCGGCCTTAAAACTTCACAATCAGAGCGACAGATACCACTTGTTGGAGTAGCTTTATATGGGGCAAGAATGTTTCCAAATGGTCTTAGTAGATATACAAATGCTGATACTGCTTCAACACTAATTAACAAGTATCTTCGTACCCACAATCTAAACCCCACGGACGGCAATTCTTTATATTCTCTACGCCATACTTTCAAAGACCGCCTGCGTGATGTGCAAGCACCTGAAGAAGTTATTGATAATCTAATGGGGCATAAATCTAGAGGCCCTAAATACGGCCGTGGACACATCTTAGAAACAAAGCTAGAATGGCTGAATAAAATAGCCTTCATCCCACCGAAAACCCATCTCAATAAAAAGTCATAGATATTTTAGTATCTTATGGTCTATAAAAAGTTTAGTGTATATACTTAAGACAATCAATTTATAAGATGACTAAAAGATACACATGCTGTATAGTATGCGTTGCTTTCAATCACAGATTGAAAAAATGGAGGAACTAACTATGCCATACCAAATAATTTGCACTGTAGGAACATCGCTATTAAGCAACCGTGACAACCGTCCGTGGGCTGGTTGGAGTCCACGTGATAAATCTCCACTACCTGATAAACACGAAGTAGATAACTGGCTGAA
>JALTWL010000324.1 GCA_027047045.1 Micavibrio sp. | reverse complement strand
ATTGTATCCCTCTTCTCGTTTCGCTGCCAAAGGATTGAGCTGAACTTCTCCGCCACCTACATAGAAGTGTTTCGGATGAGTGTTTTTCTCCGGTTTTCTCACTCGTACACCGCCATCTTTTTGATGTTCCATAATATATCTTGAAATGTGGCTGGTCGGATCATCCAAATCACCAAAGATATTTGCTTCAACAGGACATGCAACCACACATGCAGGCATCATTTCACTAGCAATTCTATGTGCGCAGTAGGTACACTTGTCCGCTGTATTGGTCACTGGATCCATATAGATCGCACCGTAAGGACAAGCCATCATACATCCGGCACACCCTATACATCGCTCTTTATCTATGTTTACGATACCATTTTCTAGATAATGCAATGCACTTACGGGACAGATTCTCTCACATGGAGCATCTTCACAGTGATTACATCGTAGAGGTGTGTAGGTTCGCTTCGTCTCAGGATACACACCTACATCTACATATTTTACACGTAGTCTCCAAGAGTGGAGAGGTACTTTATTTTCGACTTTACAAGAGACTTCACATCCCTTGCACCCCATACAGAGGTCCAAGTCCACCAAAAAGCCCAATTTCATGTGCTCTCCTTTGTAAAATTTAGCTAGAGATAAGCTCCACTTCTTATTTTCATAAGCTTCGCAAATCCCTAAAAACCGCTATTTCATAGCTATTTTTAGTGTATCATTTCTAACTTAACTTTTACTAAAAATGTGCCTTTTGGAATTTAAAAAGCTCTCAATCGCTTTTGCAATCATATATTTTTGTAACAATCATCCATATTATTCAAATTATTTGAATGGCTACTGCACAAAAACTTAATGTCTATATCTATTTATAAAAATATAAAATTTTTATGCAAAAGTTTTTTGTTATTTCCTTATAATAGTTTTAACCCTATACTTGCCACAAAAAATAGGAGTAAACATGTCTGAATTAAACCGGTTTGGTTTGTTCAATAAAATCGAGGGTTACTCATACATAGTTCTGTTATTCGTTGCAATGCCATTGAAATATGTTGTTGGCATTGCAGTTGCAACAAAAATTTTTGGTTCAATCCACGGAGTCCTCTTCATTCTTTTTTGCTATCAATTATTTAAGATCTACAGTCGTGGATTTATCACTAAAAAGGAGACATCTCTCTATCTATTTTTATCTCTGATACCGTTTGGTAGCTTCTATACAGAAAAACTGCTGAGTCGCAGATTCAATGTAGACCCGATTAGCATTAAGGAGATATAAGCGTAAAAAGGTTTGGTGGAGTTATATCAAAGTAGTAATTGATACATGATATGTCGCTTGCTATCTCCTCACAATGCTTCTTGGGTTGTTTTGGGCATTTGAACCCTTCTGGCCAAATTCGAGAGGAGGTAGCAAAAGCAAAACATTGGCTATCTGCCACTTTTGCAGCCAATGCGATTGGGTAGCTGCCAATTTTATGTACCAAACCGAACTCACCAATACCATCTGCGCCAAAAAAAATCTTGCTCTTTTTTGTCAATAACGAAGGAATCGCTGCATCGATGGCGATACATACTTCAATCCCAAATTTTGACAGCCTTTTTGCCATCTCTACTCCTTCTAGCTTAGGCCTAGATTCACTACAAATCACCTGAAATCTTTTCTCTTGGGCAGCTAGCGTGAATATATCAAATACTATTGAGCTGAATGAATG
>JALTWL010000323.1 GCA_027047045.1 Micavibrio sp. | reverse complement strand
AAGAAATATAAAAAAACAATTTGCTGGAAAAATTTCCTCTATAGAAATTATTTACGGAAAGTACAGCACAAAACAAGAATATAGTTTTTCAAGTTACAATTTTTGGAACAAAGGCAAAAATTATACTACAAATAATATCACTAAAATAGAACGTGTAAAATCTGATACAGCTAAAAATTTCTCTAAATATGCACAAATATATTCTGTTTATGACTTTAGCAAATTTTGCCCAAAAAAAACAGCATCTAGGATATTTCCACCATTTTTTATATGCGTTGATAAAATAAATAATCTAGGTGGAGATATGGGGTTGTCCATCAATGCATCAATTGCTGCTCCTGCTGCTCCTTCTATTTATAATAATATATTTGGCACAGAACTGCGTATTAAAGAACTGCTATATCAAGATACCAAAAAAATAAAAAAACTACCATTTTTGATTAGAAAATTCATAGATTTTAAAAAAACAGAAGTAAAACAAGCCAGCTTGGATATTCTACAAGCTAGATATGTTTCTTTAAATAAAAAAGACCCCAAAAGAATATTAAATAATAAAAATATCATTGGTATAGGTGGGCAAATAATCGTTAGATTGCCACGCGGTTTAAAAAGTAAAGGAATTTATGCCAATAAAATTGGTAGCAACATGACAACATCAAGTAAAAATATGTCGCTAATGCTAACAGAAATAGCAAAAAATACCATTACATTAGATATTATTGGCGATATTTATAAATTAGTTCAAATAATCCCTCTTGATAAAAATAAAAAACCAATAAAAATAAAATCAACCACTGTAAATAAAGCCAACAGTGGTATATATCAAATAACAATCCAGCTATCCGATAGGCAAGCTCAATTCTTAAATATTATATATGCAACCAAACAAGAAAAATTTGCTATACCATTTAAAATTATTACGAATTAAGTCAATAATTTTATAATTGCTCTGCTAATTGTTCTAATCTTAATCTAGCCTTTGGTAATTCTTTGTGTATTTGCTCAAATAGTTTTTTTTGTAAAAAATAACCAGTTAATTTTAATCCCTTTGATATATCACCCTTAGCAACTTTATTGTTATTTACTAAAAAATTTGGTAGCTCCAATAGTTTTTCTCTATATTGATATGCCGCATCAAAACTGGCGGCTCTGCCTGTTTTGGGACTGACATAGGCTAAATTATCCACCTCACCCGTCAATGCGCAACAAGTTAAATCTAAACCAAAGCCAAGCTCTCTTAGCAATCCAATTTCCCAATAAATATATGATGGAAACCATATATCATCATCACATAGTTCAAGATTTTCTAAAAAAGCTATAAAACCAGAAAAAACAGCTACACAAATTTCTCTGTCTGCCAGTGTTAGGTTGGCAATAATACAAGCAGACTGCAACGCTTGCAGACGTATTTTATCTGACAGAACCGCGGCTGCTGAGGATTTTATGAGCTCTAATTTATATTGTCCCAAACTATCATTTATTCTAGATTTCCATTCTGCTGCAACAATATTGCCTATTTGTAAAATGGCTCGCAATCTAGAAGATTGTCCCCCGTGAACATAACCTGAATATTTACCATGATTTTCTGTTAATAAAGTAACAATAGCACCATTTTCTCCATGCGCTCTAACTGCTAGAATTATGGCTGTATCTTCCCAAATTTCCATTGCTATCCCTGCCCAAATAAACGCAAAATTTCACTTTCATAAAATGAAAGCCACATATATATAGCCGCAGAAAACACCATAGAAAGAGTAAGCAAACTAAGCCATATTTGTATGGGCAAAGCCAAAAAGAAAATCTGTATTTGAGGCATAAGTCGCCCAAGTATCCCAAAGCCCGTATATAAAAGTAGGCCAATTACTATGAAGGGCGCTGCCATACGAACACCAACATTAAAAGCAGCATTGACCGAATGGACAATTACTTTGGCCATAGAAGAACTATCTAAAAAAGCTCCGTTTGCAGGAAAAATATTATAGCTCTCAAAAATACCGCTAAGAAGTAAATGATGCATATTTGTTACCAATAATAACACAACGCCCAAAATAGAAAATAACGCCCCAGTAATAGAACCCTGCCCTCCCGCAATTGCATTAAATACAAGCGCATTTGCAAAACCAGATTGCAAAGAAATCACCATGCCCGCAGTATCTAAAGAAGATATAAGCACTCTCATCACAGTACCAATAAAAAAACCAACCATAACTTCAGACATTACCAATAAGGCAAAAGGCAAAAATTCATTTGGCGGTGATGGAAGTTGCGATGCTAAAATAGGTGTCATAACAAAAGAAATTGCCAGTACAAATACTATCCTGATATTAGTAGGCACAAAACTATCCCCAATACTGGGCATAAGCATAATAGCTGTTCCCACTCTGCAAAATAGTAACAAAAAAGCAAATAGACCATCTGTTATAAAAATATCAAATTGCATTATATTAGATTATCCCATTGCAATTATTTTGTCAGCTATCATCTCCATAAAAGCCTGCAGAGCAACAGCCATAGCTGGAAATAAAATAAAAATAGACAAGAAAATAGCAATCATTTTAGGCACAAAAGCAAGTGTCATTTCTTGTATTTGTGTCAAAGCTTGAATAAGCGCAATTATCACCCCAACCAAAAGTCCAACCAACATTACAGGAGTTGACAGCTTAATTATAAGCCAAATTGCTTGTTGCATAAAATCTATTATTTCTGCCTGTTCCATAAATATAAATAGATACCTAAATAATAATTACCTTAATATATTTAAATTGTAGAATATAACAACTAAATAATATATACAATATTTCTAAAAAATATTGATTTCTATATCAGAATATACATATAATACCAAAATATTATGGTATATCATTAGTGATTCTAACTGCAACGGTATAATACGGTATAATATTGCCACTAGCGGTTATTATTTAATGTTAATAAACAAAATTTGGAGAATAAAAAATAATGCAAAAATCTTTTTTATTAGTGCTTGGGGCTTTTGTTGTTGCTGCCCTTATATTTGTTACCAATGAAGATAAGGTGAAAAATGACAAGCTTGTTACAAAATTTGAACTAAATGATAAAGGAATAAAAGTAAGTAGTTCTCTTGCAGACGAAAATTTAGTCATTACAAATGATGAAATTGCTAGGTCAGATATTATTGGTCAACTTGAAAATATTGAACCTGCTGCAGGTGAAGAAATAAGCGACAAAGTTGCAAATGAACTAGATACAAAAAAATTAGAGATATCAGAAGAAATAAGCTTAGAAAAAAAAGTTACTGACGTTGTTAATGATGTAAATACAAAAGAATAACTGCATTTAAAAATTTATACTTTATAAAAAAGCTGTATAGTATTATAAATTACTATACAGTTTTTTTTATTATTTAGCTTAGAAAGTCTGACTTTACCATTTGAAAGGAGTTTAAAGACCATGTTTTTAATAAATGTAAAAAATTATCTATCACCCAAAAAATATCTATTGGGTTTTGCTATTTTATTTTTAGGGGTATTTTTATTCACACAATCAGCAACAGTATTCGCAGAAGAAAGATCTTCTGATATACAAAAGGCTGAAAAAACCACAACATCTGAGGCATCTTCTACAACTAGCCTAATTGACAAGGCGGTTAAAGAAGTTTTAGAGCCTAAAGAAAAAAAAGTGGAAGAACCCAAACTTTTTGATATATATGCAGCAACTACAGAAAGAACCTTAGGTGATGCTGATGCTCCTATTACAATTATTGAATATGCATCAATGACTTGTCCACATTGTGCAAAATTCCACAGTGAAACTTTTGCTGATGTAAAAAAAGAATATATAGACACAGGTAAGGTTTATTGGGTATTTAGAGAATTTCCATTAGATAAACTAGCATTAAAGTCAAGCATGATGGCAAGATGTGTGCCACCTAGTATGTTTTTTAACTTAATTGAAGTTTTATTTGTAAATCAATCAAGATGGATAGAGGCAGACGAACCTATGAAAGCCTTAGAAAAAACAGGTCGCCTTGCTGGAATGACACCTGCTCTATTTGAGGAATGTACCAAAAATACTGAACTTGAAATGCATGTTCTTAAAAATATGCAATCGGGACAAAATAGATGGTCTGTTAGTGCTACCCCCACTTTTATCTTTAATTATGGTGAAGAAAAAGCTAGTGGAGCTTTAAAATTTCAAGAGTTTAAAGAAATTTTAGATAAACTCTTGCAAAACACTAGCTCTAAATAGTATCATATCTGATAAATTATGACAGATATATTACTTGGGTTTTTTTATGGTACAATTTAAAAAGCTTAGATTGCATGGCTTTAAGTCGTTTGTTGACCCCACTTCTATGGAAATAGGAAGCGGTATAACGGGTATTGTTGGACCTAATGGCTGTGGAAAATCCAACTTGGTTGAAGCGCTTAGATGGGTTATGGGAGAAAGCTCTGCTAAACGCATGCGTGGCTCGGCTATGGACGATGTTATTTTTAGCGGTACAAAAGCTCGTCCAGCTAGAAATACCGCAGAAGTTACGCTTTGGCTTGATAATAGTGATAGAACTGCGCCCGCTGAAATCAACAACGCTGATGAGCTAGAAATCACCCGCCATATTGAAAGAGAAAACGGCTCTACATATCGGGTAAATGGTAAAATAGTCAGGGCAAAAGATATTCAGCTATTATTTGCTGATTCTTCTATTGGTGCTAACTCCCCAGCCCTTGTTTCTCAAGGGCGTGTTGCTGATTTAATAAATGCAAAACCAACTCAACGTCGCCTAGTGTTAGAAGAAGCCGCAGGTATATCAGGACTTCACACCAGAAAGCATGAAGCAGAATTAAAATTAAAAGCAGCAGAAAATAACCTAATTCGGGCAGAAGATGTGCTTGGCACTATGGAATTGCAAATGCAAGGATTAAAAAAACAAGCCCGACAAGCATCACGCTATAGAAACTTAACCGACCATATTAAAAAAGCAGAGGCGAGTGTTTTATATTTACAATGGTTAAAAACTAATACGGCCTTAAATGAAGCGCTGTATCGCTTTAAATGCGCAGATGATGCGGTTGGACAATGCACAATTGAAGTTACTTCTCTTAGCAAGAACTATACAGAAAAAACTGCACAACTACCCAATGCTAGAAAAAAAGAAGCCAACGCATCTGCCGTTCTGCAGCATTTAAAACTATCTTATAGTATGCTTGAAAAAGAAGCCGAACAGTTAGACAAAGAATTAAAAGACAGTAAAGCATCTCTGAATTTGATAAATTCAGATATTTTGCACGAAGAAGAAACAATAAAAGAATTAAAAGAAAAGCAAAAATATTTACAAACAGAATTACAACAATCACAACTACAAGATAGTGAAGAAAATAGTAGCTCTACGCTTGACAAGCTCAAAATACAAATTGATAGTGACAACAAAGAAATACAAACACTTAGAGAAAAAAGCTCATCTATTACCGCAAAATTAAATGATAGGAACTATAAAAAACAGCGATTTGAACAAAATCTTGATAATATAGAGGCGCAAAGATCTAAACTAAGCGTTAGAATTGCTCATATGCAACATGAACTAGAAGAACTCAATAGCAAAATACCTGAGGGTTTAGAAGAAGAAAATATAAAAGAAAAAATTAACACAAACTCCAATGATATAAATGGGTTAAAAGGGGAACTTGATACTTTCGATAAGAAAAAATTAGCCATTGAAATAGAAATAGAGCAAGCTGTAGCTAACTTACAGTTAAGCCAAAATGAAATTACAAAATTAACTGCTGAAATAGAAACTATTGAGCATATTTTATCATCTAAAGATATTTCTAAAAATGCGAAGCCTATTTTGAATGATATAGAAGTTAAGGGAGGTTTTGAAAAAGCCCTTGCGGTTGCACTTGGTGAAGATGCGGAGGCAACTGACAATAAAGATGCTCCCATATATTGGTTAGAGCTACCAGAATTTGTCCCCCCCCCCGCCCTTCCAGATGGACTAGATGCTTTAAGTAAATTTGTAAAAGCGCCAAAATTATTATCTCGCAGGCTAGCCTTAATAGCAGTGGCAAAGGACAATGACACTGCAAAAAAACTAATGCCCCAATTAAAAGCAGGACAAATTATAGTCACAAAAGAAGGCAGCGCTTGGCGTTGGGACGGTTTGGTTATCACCCCCGATGCTCCTAGTGGTGCGGCTATTCGGCTTGAACAAAAAAATAAATTAAATAGCTGCAAAAAACAATTGCCTCAGTTAGAAGAAAAATTGGAGCAAGATAAAAAAATAATCCAACTAGCTAAAGATAAAAGAGAAAAAATAATCTCTCATATCACAGATATAAAACAACAAATCAATTATAAAGAAAGTGAACTTCACACGCTTAGACTACGCTATGATGAGCTAACTCAGCAAAATACTAAAATAAAAGCTCGCATATCAGCCTTGCAAGAAAATATTAAAAATTCTAAAAATGAAACAAAAGAGTTAAAAACAGAATATAAAAAAATCAAATTAAATCTATCTAAATTAGAAGACACACATGATTGCGAAAAAGAACTGCTTACAATAACAAATAAATTAGAAACTCTTAGACAAAATAAGATATCAAAACAATCTAAATATGACCAATTACTAGGGGCAGAAGATATACGCAAACAGAGAATAGAGGAATTAAATTCTGATTTTACTATTTGTAATGATAATATAAAAAAGACAGAAACTCGCCTTGCTGAACTAACCGTCAGACAAGAAGACGTCATCAAAAAACAACAAGAGCTAACTACAAAACCAAATAAGCTAGAAAATGAATTAAAATTACTATTAGATAAAATTTCAGATGCAGAAGAAAAACGAAATATTGCTGCTGATATATTGATAAAATTGGAAAATACTGTAAATGACTTACAAACAAAATTAAAAGCTGCGGAAAAAGAACTATCAGATGCAAAAGAAGCACGGGCTCATGCCAAAGCCACGGTTGGCGCTGCTAAGGAAACTGAAGCAATGATAATTTCTCAAATAAAGGAAAAGTTTTCTTGCTCTATTGATGAAATGCTATCACAAACAGGTCTAGACAAAGAATTAGACAAGCAATTAGAATTGACGAAAGCTCAAAATAAATTAGAAAAGCTACTCAAAGAACGTGATAATATGGGGCCTGTAAATCTAAGAGCAGATATAGAAGCGCAAGAAGTAATGGCGCAAATAGATATACTTAGCAAAGAGCGGGAAGATTTAATTTCTGCTATTAGTAAGCTTAGGCAAGCAATTATTAAAATAAATAAAGAAGCCCGTGAAAGGCTACTAAAAGCATTTGATACCGTCAATAAACATTTCCAAGATTTATTTGGACGACTATTTAATGGTGGCTCTGCCTATTTAGAGCTTACAGATAAAAACGACCCACTTGACGCAGGGCTTGAAATATATGCCCAACCACCAGGTAAAAAAATGCAAATATTATCGCTATTTTCAGGTGGAGAGCAAACACTTACCTCTATTGCCTTAATATTTGCAATGTTCCTTACCAACCCTGCTCCAATATGCGTGTTAGATGAGATTGACGCTCCATTAGATGATAGCAATGTTGACAGAGTTTGTAGCCTTTTAGAACAGCTAACCAAAGAAACATCTACCCGTTTTATAGTAATCACCCACCATAGAATGACTATGGCTAGAGTTAACAGACTATACGGGGTTACAATGGGAGAAAAAGGCATATCTCAGCTTGTATCAGTTGACCTACAACAACCAAGCCTATTGGATAATCTTGCTGCTTAGCCTGTATAATTATTAAAGCTATGGTCATAACATCTACCCCAGACTTAACATAATACAAGTTATGCATTATAATTAAAATAATGGTGATACTTGGTATAGATAATTTAATAAAAGAGGGAGTGAATAAAATGTATGATTTTCCTAATAAAAGTATTTTAGATGTTGCTATAGAAAATGGAGATATGGCAATGGTTAAAGAGATAGTAGAACGCGCGCCAGAATTACTTATTGATAAAATGGTCAAGAAAATACCTGCTGACCAAGCAGTAACACAAGCTATCTTACAAATTGCATTACAATCTACTGATAAAAAAAACAGCAAAATCCTATCGAACAATTTTATTATAATGTTGAATTAGATGAGTCATATTTTGGTGGTAGACGTAAGGGAAAAAGAGGAAGGAGCTCGACAGGAAAGGTAGCGGTATTTGGAATATTAAAACGAGGAGGAAAGGTTTATACCCAGATAATACTAGATGCCAAAACTGATACCTTAACACCTATAATACGGTAGAAAATAGAGCCTGACAGTATTGTTTATACTGATTACTGAAGAGCATATAATGCTTTAGATGTATCAGAATTTAAACATTATAGAATAAATCATTCCAAGTTATTTGCGGAGAGAAATAATCATATCAATGGTATTGAAAACTTTTGGAATCAAGCAAAACGGCACATGAGAAAATTTAATGGTGTTCCTAGGAATCATTTTAATTTATTCTTGAAAGAATGTGAATGGAGATTTAATACGGGGTTGCCAAAAGAGTTGGTTGAAGACCTAAAAAAACTACTAAAAGAACTTTATTAGATGTCAGCTCCAAATATAATATATAAGGAAATATAGGCTAAATGACTATAAGTGAAATTATTGATAAGGTTTTTGAACACAGCGATGTAGAAGCCGAGCTTTGCAGGCTTTGGGAAGCAAAAAAAATATATAAATATGACCCAAACAGTAAGTCCAAAACATTTTCTGTAAACACTCCTCCTCCTTATGTTTCTGCTGCACATTTGCACGTTGGCCATGCGATGAGTTATATTCAACAATTAACAAACATTGTCAGCGTACTTCACAAAAATCATTCTTTGATTTGTATGCAAAAGGCCGCATCTATCGCTCTGATGAACCTGTTTTGTGGGATACTCATTTTGAAACTGCATTAGCTCAAGCGGTTCCTATATTTTTTAATAGTATCTAGCTCATTAAATCTGCCTAGTAGGTCTGTTCTAATATACTTCTTTTAATGGGTTTTCTTTCATTAAATAATTCATCTTGGTTTAAAACAATATTGTCTTTTAATAGGTGTTTTTAAAAAGTATAAAGTACTATATTATAATTTCATATTGTTATCTAGATCTATTCTAGAGTGGTTAGAAGACCCATCGAAGTATTTATCCCCGAATCAAAAAATACCAAAGCTTAAATAATCATGTTACGTAGCTGGCTACTTTCTAGCCTTGAAAAGTAGCCCAGTAAATTAAAGGAATATAGACAATGCCTAAGAAAATCAAGTTTATAGATACCATAATACGCAATATTAAGCCAGAAAATAAGCGTATCGTCTATTGGTGTGAAGATTGTCCAGAATTTGGATTGCGTGTTACTCCCTCTGGGAATAAGTCATTTGTTTATAAATATACTAAAAATGGCAAGAGCGTTTGGTACACAATTGGCAAATATCCTGAGTGGTCAATTCGTGATGCTCGAAGAGAATATGAAGATCTTTATGAACAGGTAAGAGAATACGGACGTGACCCAGTTAAAGAAATTAAGGAAGAAGAGGAAATTAAAAAAAACAAGCTAACGGTTTTAGATCTTAAAAATGAATATATTATAATTGGACAAAGGAAAGGTAAGACGGATATTAGGGAAGAAGAAAGAGCTTTAGAGAAAGATATTATTCCAGTCATTGGCAATAAATACATAGATGAAGTAACTCCAGAAGATTTGGATATTATTCAAAATAATATTTTGGAACGTGGAGCAAAAAAGAAAGATGCACATGGAAATTATGCACATCAAAGTGGCAGGTCTGCTTTAAAGCATACTTTTGATTATACGCGTCAAATGTTTAATATTGCTATAGATAGGGGATTAATCAAAACAAATCCTGTAGCAAAAATTCAAAATTACGGCACAAGCAATATTAGAGAACGCGTTCTCAATTTTAAAGAAATATGGTTTTTCTGGAATAGAATAGATCATGTTGGATTGCCGCCAATTACTGCAAATGCTTTAAAGTTTATGTTGGTGACAATGCAGCGTGGGAAAGAAGTCAGAAATATGAAATATTCTTCCCTTAAATTAGATGAAAAGATTTGGGAAATGTCCATGGAGGATACGAAGAATAAAACCATGCATCGTGTGCCACTTAACCATTATGCATTGGATATTTTAGATTTCGTTAGTCAGCATACATCTAACAGTGAATATGTTTTTGGCTCAACCAAAGCCAGAAATCCAGAAAAGAATATTTGCAAGACAGATTTAAAGCCTATGGGCAAATCTGCCCTTGCCAGAGCAATTGATAGAAAAAGGGAGTTGTTAGGAATAGAAAATATTACTCCGCATGATTTACACCGTACAGCCGCAACTTGGCTTGCTGGGGTGGGATTATTGCCTCACTACGCAAAACTGATGCTAAATCATAAAGATAGCAGGTCAGGCGTTACAAATAGCGTTTATATTCAATACTCCTATGATGCAGAAAAACGTAAAGCCGCTGATATTTGGGCTTTGGTATTAGATACAATCGTAAAATGTCCTACTGTCGATGATGTTCCAAGTTTGGAGGAGGTAAGAAAACTCGTACAGGAAAGTAAGCTTTTTGTGGGTTAATAGGAAAGAACTAAAAAATACTTCCTAAAAAAGCGTAACCCCAGTAGTATGCCAAAGGCAGGGACATCTGGGGTCTTACAAGGTTAATATACCATGAAAATAGTTAAAATCCAGTAAAATTATACAATAAAAATTGTAATACCCCGACCATAAAAGTTATAATTTCCCGACAATAAAAGTTGCAATTTCCCGAGCATAAAAGTTATAATATACTCAGAATTGGTTTATGCGCTGATTCTAAAGATTTAAAGAGAAAGATACTTAAAATGACTAATTTCATAAAGCGTTGGCAACAGCAGACTATTCAAGATGCTCTTAAAACAAGGCGTGTTGTATTGCTATCTGGTTCTAGACAGTGTGGGAAAACTACTCTTGCACGAGCGTTGCAAACAAAGGATGTAGAATACAGAACCCTAGATGATATAGGTTTGCTCGAGGCAGCAAAATCCGATCCTCATAGCTTTGTAAAACATGAAAGTAAGACGTTGATTATTGATGAGGTTCGGCGTGTTCCAGACTTGCTGCTTGCCATTAAGATGGCCGTTGATAATGATACGAGATCTGGTCAATATCTTTTAACAGGTTCTGCAAATTTAAATGCTATTCCTACTGCACGAGAATCTTTAGCTGGACGGATAGCAAAACTCCGTTTACGCCCTCTATCTCAGGCAGAAATTCTAGGTGCACAACCAATTTTTTTACAACGACTTTTTGACGGGGAATTGAAAACAGATACCTATAACGAAGAAAAAGAGCAAATCATAGAATATGCCATGCGTGGTGGATATCCAGAAGCTATTGCTTTGCCTGAAAAGGATAGACGTGCATGGCATCGTGACTATACAACCGCTCTGCTAGATCGTGATTTGCAAGATGTTGCTCGTATTCACCGTAAAGAAGCTGTACGGGAGCTTTTAAATGTCCTTGCCGCATGGTCGTCAAAATATATGGATATTTCATCTATTACATCGAAGATTTCTGTTAAACGAAAAGCAACGGAAAGTTACATTAATGCTCTTGAAGCTCTTTACCTTGCAGAGCGTGTCCCTGCATGGAGTAGTAGAGATTATGATCGTATTGGTAAGCATCCTAAAATTTTTATGACAGATTGTGGAATAATGGCAACTCTATTAGACTGGCGTATTGACCAAATCCGTCTTGATTCAGACCGTATAGGCAAGCTATTTGAAACATTTGCTTTTAATGAGTTAATGGCTCAGGTCGATTATAATGATTACCGTATGTATCACTACAGAGATTGGGAGAAACGAGAGATTGATTTTCTTATTGAACGTCCTGATGATGGAGCGTTGTTAGGTATTGAAATTAAAGCCTCTACCTCAGCTAGTAAGAATGATTTTAAGCATTTACGGTGGTTTAAAGAAAATCTTGCCAAAACTCGTCCGTTTACTGGAATAGTTCTTTATGCAGGAACAAATACACTTAGTTTTGGTGATGATTTTAAGGCCGTACCATTTAGTGCAATTTGGTCTTAGTTTTATTGTATGTTTAGTTATAGATTTAAATTAGATGTTAGAGCTAGGCCAAGCAAAATGAAATCTTTCAATATAGAATTTATTTTTCATGAATTCTAGATCTTCTTCCCACTCTCTAATTGCATCTAAATATGAACTGTTTTTTTGTCTTTTGAAGTTCCTAGCATTTGAAGCAAGTGTGTAAGCTATTTTCTTGAGGCGTGCTGGGGTTGCCGGTGCTCCCCATTGATATAAATAGGGCAAATCAAAAACAGGCGGAATAACAGCGTTGAATACCCCTTCTAGGATGGTTTGCCGTGTTTGTGATGAAACACCCTTTGTGTTGCCAACGTGATAACCATAAAATGAAAGAACCCCTTTTTCCTGCCAGTCATCAAACAGGGACGAGGCTATTGTAGTTTTACTGGAGCCTATATCTGTATTTGGCCAAACAAAGTAGCCATTTTCATCTACTTTACCGCCATATCTTTTGATCCACGTCTTGTTAATTTTGTTTTGAATACGGTAGGCAAGGTCCTCCTTATCACGTCCTGCAACTTTAGGGTTGCTAAGGGTGCGGATGGTATTCATCCATATCCTCATAATGTCTTCTATATCAGCGTTTGGTATGGCCTGTATGATTTTGTACCCATATGTTGTTTTTTGTTTTGTATTTGTAGTTGCTCGTGCAGGCTTTTCTTTAGAGGTAGCTGTGTTGGCATCATCTGTTTGATGCAAACTAAATTTATTCATAGGTAAATTTAGGCAGCGAGCCTTTCCAATAACAGTGCTTCGGGTAACACCACCTAACTCTTTCGCAATGTTAGTGGCACTTTCACCAGTAGCCCACATTTTTTTTAAGGTTTTAATGCACTCGGGGGGGCAAGTCATTTTCTGTATAGATTGAACTGGAGATAAATATTCTCGTATATTGGTTTGATAAGACTGCGAAAGTCTGTAAACATAACCTTCCTCTAGCTCAAGGAAGTCTTGAAAAATGTTATCTCTGGTTTTTTGTGAAATGTTCTGAACATTGTGTTGCATTTTTTTTAGATAAACTATCCATCCATGAAAATGCATATTACTCAGGTCTCTAGGAGAGATGCTTTTTTTACGATATTTATATTTTTCTCTTAGTTTTTTAGTGCTATCCTTAATTTTCGGTATAGCTTTCTTCTCTTTTTTCGATACCTTATTAAGTTTTTTAGAGCGTTTTGACATTATTAGCCGCCCAGTATTTAATTGTTAACATGATAATTGTGGAACTATCGCATACTTGGCGTGGGTTTGCAAGCCTTACGTACACCACCTTTAGTACTCGTAGTTTTGACACGCTTAAGGATTTCGGAGACGGTGGCGGTGGATTTTGCCAAATCTGCGGCATTGATTACTTGCCCCTTTGGTGGCTTGCTTTTTATAGTTTTGATTAGTGTTACAGAGCTTTGATAGCTGAGCGTTTGACGATAAGCAGCTATATCTAACGGTGGGTCAGAGATTGATATTTTATACATCGGTACACCATTTAGGCTATATTGCATTGCTTGTATTTTTGCATTAAATGCACTGTTGAATGTTGCTATGCGTTGCTGTTCGGCTTGCTGCTGTTTTAATTTCTCATATTGCCGCATTACGTAAAATAGTCGCTGTTGCATTTGGATTAGCTGCTCTTCTTCTTGTTTATTGAGCTCTTTTATTTCTACATCTTTACCAGTTACAATATCCCATATTCCGCCAGCACCGCCCTTAAATCTAGCTAGGCGAGCTTTACTTTTCTAGTAGTTTTTGCATTGTTCTAGTCACTTGCTGGAGTACAAAAATTTCGTCACAGAGAACTCCTTAGATAGAAGCTAGAATATCACTTGCTAAACATAGCTAGTATGTATACACTGTGCCAGAGGTCTTGTGGAAAAAATTAACAGGTGGTTGGTTGTGGTTGGCTTGTTATAATTGACAGGTGGGAAGTTGCCTAGGTCTATCGGTTAGATTTGGTATGGAATGGACAACATGAACGGTAGTACGCACAAAGGTTTTGTTGAACGAATTGTTTGCTTAGCGAATTCTAGGAGGCCTGGTGGTCATTGCATTGCAGGTAAACGCAAGAGTGACCAGACTTGGATCCGACCAATAAGTAATCGCCCTGATCATGCTATTATGGATATCGATATGAAATACCAAGATAGCAAAACTGCGCAATTACTAGATATAATTGAACTCCCATGCATTAGAAAGATGCCTATTGGACATCAAGCCGAAAACGTACTAATAGACAGTAGGTTACGCTGGAAAAAGATAGGACGGGCGTCATGGAGTGATGTTACTGCTCTCGTTGACGACGATGCTGATCTATGGGCGAATGGTGACAGCTCATATTACGGAAATAATAATCGAGTTCCTGAAAATCTTATAGACCATTCAGCTGGATCTTTACGTCTAATTGAATTGAACAAAATTACGCTACACGTAGGCCCCAAAGCTCCAGATTTTGGGAATAAGAAAACCGTTGTACGAGCCAACTTTGATTATAAAGACCAAAAATATCAACTTGACTTGACTGACCCAGAATTTGAGCTGGTCTGTCGTAATAAAGGAGATGGGGAGTATCTACTTGAACATGTTATAGCATGCATTAGTCTTGCTCAATTGTATAAAGGGTACGCTTACAAGCTGGTAGCTTCTATAATCACTCCCCAGAGGGCACGAGTATGAGTATGAGTATGATCTACACAATCGGTCACTCTGTACATCCCATTGAGGTGTTTATCAGGCTGCTAGAGCAGCACGGAATAACTGCGCTAGCTGATGTACGCTCCCACCCGTATAGCCGGTACTTTCCACAGTATTCTCAACAGGAACTAAAATCGTCACTTGCTCAAGAGGGAATTGCCTACGTATTTCTAGGAGAAGAGTTGGGTGCACGTAGTAAAAATCCTTCATGTTATAGACAAGGAAAGGTGCAATACGAGCTACTCGCTAAAGATCCTTTATTCCTAAAAGGGCTAGAGCGAGTTCGCACTGGAATGGAGAGGTTTCGTATAGCTTTGATGTGCGCAGAAAAGGATCCTCTAGATTGCCATAGAGCAGTATTGGTTGCACGCCAGCTGTGCGGGTTAGGTGTTCAAGTTCAGCACATTCATGCAGATGGTCACTTAGAAACCCAAGCAGAGATGGAGGACCGCATGCTGAAGCTACTAAAAATATCGGATATAGATATGTTCGATAGCAGAGAGAAAATACTGAGACGGGCGTATCACATACGTGGAGAGCAGCTCGCCTATCAGGATGATAATACTACTGCAATGCTGATTGAAGAAAAAACTATCAGGGGGCTATCATGAGGGTTTTTACGATAGGTTTTACAAAGAAGAACGCTGAACAATTTTTTTCTAAACTCAAACAACCAGGGTTGGTTAGGGTGGTTGATGTTCGCCTCAATAATGTATCGCAACTTGCTGGATTTACCAAGAAAGATGATTTACGATTCTTTCTAAGGGAAATTCTTGATATTGAATATATCCACCTTCCAGGTTTAGCACCAACTAAGGACATTCTTGAGGAGTACAAGAAAAACGGCGGTGACTGGTTCGTATATGAGAGTAAGTTTATCGAACTAATGAATAAAAGGCGTATTGAGGAAAAAGTATCAAGAGAGATAATTGATGGTGGTTGCTTGCTATGTAGTGAGCCGACACCTGAGCACTGCCATCGCCGTCTTGTAGCTGAGTATCTAAGATTAAAGTGGGGTGATATTGAAATCACCCATCTGTAACTGCAAGCCATTTGGACGTGGCTGTTGACGCATCTGGATAGCAACAAAACTGAAACGTTATTGACGCTGACTGTGTTTTGCGAGTAGTTATGTATATACATCATGATTGGCAAGGGGGAAAATGACTCCCTATCTTCTCCTGTTGCATCCCTCTTTAGGGCCATTCATGGAGATAAACGCATTGCCGTTCAATCACAAGTTAAGGAGATTTATATCTCCCTAACAACCCATATATTCAGAGAGCCTTCGAGCTCCTAAAAACCATGATAATTTCATTAAGATCAAAAGGAGACTTCGCTCTGCCTTCTGAACTACCATCGATCAACCGTATGCCGATTGAATACTCACAATTTCATTGAGATAACTTCGTTAAGATGATTTCATCAATACCAACCCTCACTTACATCTAAATTAAATCTTCGTCAATTACTTGGCTTTATTTCATTAAGATATCCAGTGACAAACATTAATAAACAGTCCATTTAGGACTTTTT
Source organism: Micavibrio sp. (assembly GCA_027047045.1). Lineage (GTDB taxonomy): Bacteria > Pseudomonadota > Alphaproteobacteria > Micavibrionales > CSBR16-224 > JAJFGX01. Next base: position 15,868 of record JALTWL010000323.1, on the reverse strand, counting down.
ATTAATATTTATCCGATTGGATGGGGCGGTATTTCATATAGATCAAAATGGCATTTTCATATTTAAGTAATGAAATATAAACTTTATATGTATATGATTGGTTTGTATTTTATTATGGAGCAATAAATGGATAATTTTAAAAATTATATTAACGATTTAAATATTTCAGTTAAAAATAAAAATTTGTTATTGGAAGTATTTGAAAATAATATACAGGATGGATATTGTCTAAATTCTGAACGTATGCAAATTTTAAAATCATCTCTGCAATTTTTAGGTAATTCCTATTTGCGCACGGAAGAGTTGGCAAGTGATACTGTGGATTGTTCAACTCTTACATCTCAAGCATATTGGGAAGGGGCTCAAATTGGTATTCCTTTTATTGCAGAAAGCCAAAGGTCAGCACCTAGTGGAGAAGAGGTGACACTTGAAAATACTCAGCCAGCAGATATTGTTATTAAATTTCCTAATTTAGATACATCTCCAGATAAAATATATAACCATGTTGGCTTGATTCTAGGTACAGCAAAAGATGGTATCACATATGTTATTGAATCTAATTCAAAGGATGGATGCGTAATTTCTACATTAGATGATTTTGACCCGCAAGGTGGATTTAAAAGCTATATTAAAAATATTGATATAAAAACAACTGAAACATTGCATGAGCAGTTTAGTGTATTATCTAAAAAAGTTCCCAAACTGTCCAGACTTGGAGCAAAGCAATATCAAAAAAATAGTACTGATCGTATAGCACATAAAGGTATAGATATTTATGTAGATGAAGGAACAACGGTATATGCCCCAATATCAGGGTATTTAACAATAGAAACACTTATAGACGAGCAAGAGCCGTGTGTTGTTATAAAATCTGATTATGGATTAACCTGTGTTTTGGGAAATGTAGAGGTATCATCAGAACTGGTTAATCAGCATATAAAGGCTGATAACCCACTAGGTAAAGTACAACTACCTAAAACAGATACACATATGAATTACCCTGAATTAGGGGGGAAGACTAGCCACATACATTTTCAAATGCACGGCTCAGTCACAACAAATTATATTCTGCATAAAATAAAAATAGGTGACAAAGACTATTATAATGGGGTATATATGGCTAAACTTGGCTTAGCAAAATTACCGGTACGTCCATGATACTAAAGAAATTATTTTTTAAACCTATTGGCTTTTTACTAAAGCTTTATTGGCGCATTGTAAAGCCGTTCACAATTGGTGTTAGAGCTTTAATTATTAATAAAAATGGAGAAGTGCTACTTGTTAAACACACTTATTCTGATCTCTGGTATTGCCCTGGTGGGGGGGTTGATAAAGGAGAACATCTTATTGATGCAATTAAACGTGAGTTAAAAGAAGAACTTGATCTTATTGTTAAAGATTCCCCTGTTTTACTTGGTACATATTCAAACTTTTTTGAACATAAAAATGATTTTGTATCAATCTTTATTATTAAAGAATTTGAATTAGATCCTAAGCAAAATTTAGAAATTGAAACATGGGCTTTTTTTGCTCCAGACAAAATTCCAGAGACAACTTCTATAGGAACAAAAAAACGTATTGCTGAATATTTTAAAAATAAAGAAATAAATTATATTTGGTAGTATGTTGTTAACAATTCCTTAATGTTATGCAAATATAATGTCCTTAAATATTTTAAAGAGGACACAATGAAAAAGCGTAACGAATTATATAAAGGTAATAAAGGCGATGTTACGAAAATTGAAAGTTTTCTAAAACAAAAACGCTTAGAAATCCCTGAAAAATTTGCAAAACATATTTCTTTAAATGATGCTAAACAAAATGATGAGTTAGATATAGATTGGAAGCTATTTCAAGACATTATTGAAACAGCAGAGAAACACTTTAAAACTTTTTCTGATCAATTTGAATTAATGCCATTTGATCGTTATTTGGTATCTCAGCCAAAGGATACTAGTATAGGTGGTTTTTATGGAGTTCCTGCGGGGGGATATTATTATTTCAATGATTTAGCTTTTGGTACTATTTTGAATAAAGAAAATATTCCAAATAAAGAACTTAGAACGTTAGAATTAGCACGTGCTTATATTCATGATAGTGTTCATGCCTCAACCTATAGAACATTTATGGTAGATGAGAATGACAATGAATCTGTTTATCGTCATCAGTATGGAATAAATTTTCGTAATGCTAATGGTATAAGTTATTCATCGCCAAATCTTAATGACGAAAGTCCTGTGTCGGTCAATTTGAATACATTGATGGATGCTATTGACCAAATTTCTGTAAGTGAGTTTCTAAATGAAAAATATTCAGACCTAATTGATCAAAATAATTTAAACTCGAAAGAACAAGAGATTTTAAGTGAAATAATTCATATGTCATTTGACGAAGCAAAATTTCCAGAGGCTAAAAAATTCTATGAGACAGTTATTAAGCCAGCGTCAGGTTTTATAGACAGGTGGGGGGAAGATTTTTTAAAAGAAGAGACATTAAAAGCGATGTTTAGTGGCAATATAGATATACTAAAAGACTACTTTAAACAGACTTTAATGAAAGATAATGCTTGGGAAAAACTGTTTCGTCAGAATGCCTATACAGATGTTATCCAACAGAAGAATTTAAAAAATTCTAATAGCAATTCACCTAAAAATAAATTTGGGCACAATAAGTAAAATAGCAATTTTCTTGTAAAGAATTAGCGGAATGGGAAGAGTTTGATAACTTGAGATCGCAATTTGTGACCTCAAGTTGGGGCATCGTTATCCCCCTCGTGTATTTACAGAGCATGGTATTTTAATGCTTTCTTTTTAAGTATGTGTGTGGTTACAGGTCAGTCAGATTTACTCTATATTGTTAATTTCTTTCCACGGAATAACTGTACAATTTTGACGGTTTTGTCCTGTGTTACCAGCATAAATTAGAGCTGGTTTTTTAGCTTTGTCTTGTGCAAAACCCATGTATTTATTTAGATTTTTAAAATAGTCCTTTGTAACTGTTTTTCCAGATTTAATTTCGATGGGAAAAAGTTTTTCTCCTTGGTCGATTAACACATCGACTTCATTACCTGTGTTATCCCTCCAAAAATAAAGATTAGATGATTTTCCCTGATTATAACGCTGTTTTATAAGCTCTGAAATAACCCAGTTTTCAAAAAGAGCTCCTCTTGATGCGTGCGTGATCAGTTGTTCTGAACTAGAAATATTTAGAAGCCATGTTGCAAGTCCAACATCATAAAAATAAAGTTTTGGTGACTTTATAATGCGTTTATTAAAGTTCTCGTGATGTGGTTGTAGTAAATATACGATATAGCTGGCCTCTAAAACTGATATCCAAGCTTTTGCGGTGTTGTGTGTAATGCCGCAATCATTAGCAAGGGAGGATAAATTTAATATTTGCCCTGTTCTAGCTGCACACATTCGAAGAAATCTTTGAAAACTGCTGAGATCACGGATATTTATTAGTTGTCTAACATCTCGCTCAAGATATGTATTAACGTAGTTATCATACCAAATATCAGGATCTAGCTTTCTGTCATATATTGGTGGATATAGGCCTTTGAACATCAGTTCTTCTACTGTTTTAGGTGCTTTGTTTGCATTTTGTAATTCTGCATAGCTAAATGGTAACAGGGAGAGGCGGGCAACCCGCCCTGCAAGGCTTTGTGTAATTCCCGAAATTAGATCAAATTGATGTGATCCTGTTAAAATAAATTTTCCCATTTTCTTATCTGCATCAATTTTTGTTTGTAGATAGGAAAATATTTCAGGAACTCTTTGCACTTCATCAAAAATTGCACCATCACTATATTGTTCTAAAAAACCTCTTGGGTCCTGTGTAGCAAATTCTCGTGTATCAAGATCTTCTAGTGATACATATGGCTTGTCAGCAAATACTTTGCGTGTAATTGTTGTTTTCCCTGATTGTCGCGGTCCAGTTATCACCAATGCTGGGTAGCTCTTGGCTAGGGATTTTAAAGTTTTTTCTGCTGTTCTATTAATAATACTCATATTTTTATTATATCACAGTTTTACAGATTGTAAATACAATTGACAATTTGCAAGAAAAATGCCTTGAACATTCTAATAGAGAGTAGTAAAGTACATTTATTCTAAATCCTTTTATTCAACCACGCTCCATGCCCCGTCAAAAATGGCGGACGTGACGGTAGTAGCTGTTTAACGCAACGGCGGATTTACGGTTTCTTCCCCAGACGTGCCGCCTTTCCTCGCGAAAATCAAGAAACAGATAATTCTCCCGTCCTTCACTTTGTTGTGGTCTAAAGAAGATGCATTAACAGCTTTTACTCCCGTCTATCCGTGGCCATAGACAGCGCAATTAAGCGAGGTCAAAAAATAAAAAGGAGTTAAGAAAATGATTAAACTTTACGCGCAACCATATGATATTTCAGCAACAGGATTTTACTTTGATAGTTTAGATGATTATTCCAGTAAATACAAGAATTGCCGTAATGATTACGGCGAACAAGTTGAGGAATTTGAAATTCAATTCATTGATGGTGATCTTATAGACGCTGAATTATTCAAAGCCTTAGATATTAACCAAGCAACAATCTCAGATTTCTTCGATAAAGCCGAAGAGTGGGATACCGATCAAAAAATCAGAGTAATCATCGCCGTTGGAGAATGCGGATATAGTTTCGATTTTATCAATAACTCTCCAGAGGATTTTGATTTAGAAATTTATGAAAGTCTAGACAGCATGAAAGAACTAGCCGAACAATTTGTAGAAGATGGTCTATTCGGAGATATTCCACAGAACTTGCAATACTACATCGATTACGATGCAATAGCTCGTGACTTAGAATTCGATTACACTGAAACCGAAGTCGCAGGACAGAACTTGATATACAGGGCTTCTTAAATTCCGTATTCCTAATATTTTCCATTCTTCAATAATTGAGGCCTTTCTTGAAAAGGAGACGTTTTGCACATTGCCACTGCCGTGCATCCGTTAGTACTGCAACGTTAGAGAAAGACAGTAAAGCTGTTGCACGGAGTAGGTGGCATTGTTGCGATAAGTTGATTTAGAAAGATTTGAAATTATTGATAGTTCTTAGATATTAGGTAAATAAGAATATAGATTTTATTTAAATATTGCGGTATGTTAGCAACAGATAAATTTTATTAAATATATGTGGAATCAGAATAAATATGGCAGTTAATAGTGATCTTAAGTTTTTTACAAATACAGATAACTATTCCCTTTATGATCGTTTCGTTAGCACCACTCGTGATGCACAGTTTTTTGATATTCTTGTTGGGTATTTTCGTACAAGCGGTTTCTTCCGTATGTATGAAGAACTGGGAACGGTTGAAAAAATTCGAATTCTAGTTGGTTTAAATACCGATAGGAAAAGTTTTGTGCTTTTAGATGAGGCAAAAAGTCAGGGAGATTTAGATTTCGAGTCTCATGAGCGTTGCCGTGAGATTTATACAGATAATCTAGTCCATGAGATGGAAGTTACAGAAGACATCTATGAAGTTGAAGTTGCCGCTAAAAAATTTATTGAATTTATTAAATCTGGAAAATTAGAACTTCGTGTTCACCCTAGCCATAACATTCACGCAAAGGTTTATATTACAAGGTTTCAAGAAGATGATAGAGATTATGGTCGTGTTGTTACTGGATCAAGTAATTTTTCTGAAAACGGTCTCGTTGCCCAGCGTGAATTTAATGTAGAGCTTAAAGACAAAGCGGATGTCGAATATGCTCTTGATAGGTTTGAGGATCTGTGGGAGGAAGGCGTGGATATAACTGAGGAGTATATTGACACCATACGCAATAAAACATGGCTGAATGACAAGATTACTCCTTATCAAATTTACTTAAAATTCCTATATGAATATTTCAAAGAAGATATAAATGCAGATGAAGAAATAGACTTTGCATTACCTGATGGCTTTATGGACCTAAGTTATCAGCGCCAAGCCGTTTTATCTGCTAAGAAAATTCTAGATACGTATGATGGTGTATTCTTGTCTGATGTTGTTGGGTTAGGCAAAACTTTTATTACCGCTATGTTATTACAACAACTTCCTCCGGGAAGAAAACTAATCATTTGTCCACCTGTGCTAGCTGATTACTGGAAGGAAACATTACATCAATTTTATGTTCCGGGTTTTGATGTGGAATCTTTAGGTAAATTAGAATATTTACTTAAAAAAGGCGTTGATAAATATACATACATTGTAATTGATGAAGCTCATAGATTTAGAAATGAGATTACAAGTAGCTATGAAAACCTACATAGAATCTGTCGAAATAAGAAAGTAATTCTTGTTTCTGCTACGCCTTTGAATAACAAGTTAGATGATATAAAAACGCAGATTAAATTATTCCAGCCAGCAAAAAACAGTACAATTCCAGGCGCTCAAAACCTTGAAGCTTTCTTTAGGGAACAGCAAAAAGAACTAGATGGTCATGAAAAAGGCTCTCAAGAATATTTAGATGCCGTTAAGCGTACTTCTGAGCAGGTTCGTGACAAGGTGTTAAAACATATTATGGTTCGGCGTACACGTTCAGAGATTAAAAAATACTTTAGTAAAGATATCACACAGCAAGGATTGACGTTTCCTGATATAGGAAAACCACAAAGGATTATTTATCAATTTGATAAAGAAACGGACAGGGTTTTTGACCAAACGATGGAATTGCTTAAAGAATTTTCCTATGCACGCTATACACCAAAACTTTTTCTAAAAGAGAAGTTGTTGGAGTTTGAACTGCAATCTCAACGTAATGTAGGCGGTTTTATGAAGGGAATACTTGTTAAGCGTTTAGAGAGTAGCTTTTACGCATTTAAACGTTCACTTTCTCGTTTCATAACATCTTACGAAAATTTTATAAGCATGTATGACTCTGGAACTGTTTGGATAAGCAATAAGGTTGATGTATTTGAACTTTTAGAATCCGACAATGAGGATAAATTGCATTTTTTATTAGAGGAAGAGAATGCAGAAAAGATTTCATCTGATGATTTCAAATCAGAATATAAAGATAATTTAGAAACTGATCTTATTATTTTGAAGAAAATATCTGCTTTATGGAAGCCCATAGATAGCGATCCAAAACTAGAATATTTCACAAAAGAATTACAGGAAAATCCAATACTAAAAGATCAAAAAGTTATCATTTTTAGTGAATCAAAAGAAACTGTTGAATATCTGCAAGAAAATTTGGATAAAACATTTACTGACAAGGTTCTCTCGTATTCAAGTCAAGGCGGAACATACCGAGGTGAAAAATATAGTGGAAACAGTTTAAGAGACATAATTGAAGCAAACTATCAACCAGAGCATAAAAAGCCTAAAGATGATGTTAGTATTCTAATTACTACAGATGTATTGGCAGAGGGGATAAATCTCCACCGCTCTCATATTATTATTAATTACGATTTACCGTGGAATCCGACAAGAGTATTGCAACGTGTTGGTCGTGTGAATCGTGTTGGAACAAAGCACAATAAAATTTATGTTTTCAATATTTTTCCAACAGCACAATCAGATGCACATTTAGGATTAGAGGATAATATCAAGGCAAAAATTCAAGCCTTCCACAATACTCTTGGCGAAGATGCAAAATACTTGAGCGATGACGAAGAGTTGTCTACACATGAATTATTTGGTGATAACCTTTATAAAAAATTGAATGATAAAAATACATTTGAAGATGAGGAAGACATTGCAGATTCAGAGTTAAGACATCTAAAAGTAATTCGTGATTTACGAGATAAGAATCCAGATTTGTTTGAGCATATAAAAAAGCTACCTAAAAAAGCCCGTAGTGGTCGTAAGTTAGATAAAACGGATATAGTAAGCACTGATAGCTTAATTACATTTTTCCGTAAAGGACGTTTAAAGAAGTTTGTAGTGGTTGATAATGTTAACCCACAAGAGCTAACTTTCCTTGAGGCGGCGTCCTTATTTGAATGCATTCCAGAAACTAAATTACACCACGTGCCTCAAAGTTATTATGATTTGCTTGCACAAAATAAAGAGCATCTAAAAAACATCACATCAGAAGATTCACAAGAAGCTTCCGCTACAAGAGGTGGTGCTTCAAATGAAGCACAAATCATTAAAATGTTAAAATCCAGTTCTATTCGTACATTTAAAGGTTTTACAGAAGAAGATGAAGAATATTTAAAACGAGTCAGAAAGGCTTTTGAAGTTGGCAGTATTCCTAAAAATACCAGCAAACGTATTAAAGCTGCTTTAAAAAAATCAGGTCTTGCACCGCTTAAGATATTAGCTGTGCTAAAAAATCATATTGAGGCAGATGATATATATATAAATGATAAAAAAACAGAAAATAACTCTGTAAGAGAAATTATTCTCTCAGAATTTTTAATTAAAGGATAAGGCATGAAAGAGCAGGAAGCAAAAAGCTTAGTAGATACAACATTTACTACTAGCTATAACGAAGATAAATTCCGTTTATTTATTAGGAATCTATTTTCAAACTACGAAGAATGCAAAGAAAAAGCATCAACTGGAAAATACATCCCTGAGGCTTTTCAAGACAGTGTTGTTTCTTATAAACGACTTTTTAAGTTTACAGACCCAGAGAGCATGGAAATAGATGTCCTTGCCGTAAAATTAAAAAACAGTAGAACTCTTGAAAATGCACGTACTATGCAGCGTAACTTTGTTGCCCGCTATTTGAACGGTAGCCGTGGCGGAGCTTTAAAAGATGCTGCTTTGGTTGCTTTTTACACTGATGATTCTGATGAATGGCGTTTCTCTCTGGTACGGATGGACTACGTACTGGATGAAGAAAAGAACAAGGTTAAAAAAGAACTCACCCCAGCGCGTAGATTTTCATTCTTGGTTGGCGGTAATGAGAAAACGCATACTGCGAGAAGGCAATTATTCCCTATATTAACAGGTGATACTGAAACAACGCTTACTGAGCTTGAGCAAGCTTTTAATATTGAATCTGTTACCAAAGAATTCTTTGAACAATATAAAGAGCTGTTTTTAAGACTGACAGAATCCCTTGATAAAGTACGTAAAGAAAACCCTAGTGTAGAGGCACATTTAGCCGTATGTAATATTGAAACGGCTGATTTTTGTAAAAAGCTATTAGGGCAAATTGTCTTTTTATACTTCTTACAAAAGAAAGGGTGGCTTGGCGTTGATAAACATGAAAAATGGGGAACCGGTGATAAAAATTATCTAAGATCATTGCTAGGAAAATGTATAAATAAAGGTGACGATAAATTCTTTGATAATTATTTGGAGCCGTTATTTTATGAGGCTTTAGCGACAGAGCGTGATGGCCATTATTATTCGCGATTTGATTGTAAAATCCCGTTCTTAAATGGTGGGCTGTTTGAACCTACCAATAATTATGAATGGGAGCAATATGACTTCAATATCCCTAATGAATTGTTTTCGAACAATAACATAACAGTGCAAGGTGATAAGGGTGATGGTATATTTGACATTTTTGACCGTTATAACTTCACTGTTCGTGAAGATGAGGCATTAGAAAAAGAGGTCGCCGTTGACCCTGAAATGCTGGGTAAAGTTTTTGAAAACCTGCTGGAAGTTAAAGATAGAAAATCTAAAGGAGCATTTTATACTCCTCGTGAGATTGTTCATTATATGTGTCAGGAAAGCCTGATTAATTATCTCGATGCAAAACTAAATATCAATGAGCAAGAAGAATATAGTGTAAAAGTTCCCAAAGAAGATATTACCGATTTTATCTATCACGGAGATTCTTTTCGAGAAAATGATGCCACAACAAAATCAAAAGGCAAAGAAACTAGCACCTATCGTTACAAACTACCAGAAACCATTCGTAAAAATGCAAAGGCAATAGATAAAGCTCTGGCCGATGTTAAAATCTGTGACCCCGCCATTGGCTCAGGGGCATTTCCTGTTGGCATTATGCATGAAATTGTGCGGGCAAGATTAACTCTGCTAGAATCAGGACTAATCAGACAAACAAATAAAACCAATCCTTACGAATATAAACGCCGAGCAATCCAAAACAGTATTTATGGGGTGGATATTGAAGAAAGCGCCATAGAAATTGCTAAGCTACGGCTATGGCTATCCCTAGTGGTAGATGAAGAAGACATGGATGAGATTAAACCTCTGCCAAACCTGACCTATAAAATCGTGAAAGGAGATTCTCTTCTTAGCATAAAAGTAGATTTATTTAACGAACATCTTTTAAAAGAATTTGAAAAATTGAAGGATTTACATTTCTCAGAAACAAGAAAAAGAAAAAAAAGAAGTTATGAAAGTGAAATAGACAAAATTGTAAAAACCTTTGACAAAAAAGGACAGTTTGATTTTAGAATCTTCTTTTCAGAGGTATTTAGGAATAATGAAGGTTTTGACATTGTTATTGGTAATCCGCCCTATATTCAATTACAAAAAGATGGCGGTAAATTAGGAAAATTATACGCAAAAGCAGATTTTGAAACTTTTGCTAAAACGGGTGATATTTATTCCTTATTTTATGAGAAAGGTATTAACCTGCTTAGAAAACACGGCAATCTTTGCTATATCACTTCTAACAAATGGATGCGGGCGGGATATGGCAAAAAGCTAAGAGGATTTTTTACCGAATATAACCCCAAAATTCTAATAGATTTAGGTAGCGGCGTATTTGAAACCGCAACCGTTGATACCAATATCCTATTGATAGAAAGAGCGAAAAATGAAAATAAACTTAAAGCCGTAACCGTAAGTAAACAGGTTAAAAACCTCAGGCAAGAGCTAGACAATAATGGTGTAGAGCTTTCCAACCTGAGTGATGATGTATGGTTTATTTGCTCAAGAGAAGAACAAGCCCTAAAAGAAAAAATAGAAAAAATAGGCAAACCGTTAAAAGATTGGTATGTTGAGATAAGGCGTGGTGTTTTAACAGGACTAAATGAAGCCTTTATCATTGATAATAAAACCAAAGAAGAACTTTGTACAAAAGACCCAAAATCCGCCGAAATTCTAAAACCCCTCCTGCGCGGCCGCGACATCAAAAAATGGACATATGACTGGCAAGGCTTGTGGTTGATAGCCACTTTTCCAGCACTGAATTTGAATATAGATGATTATCCCGCAATAAGAGATTATCTCCTTGAGTTTGGAAAAGAACGACTAGCTCAAACAGGTGCAAAGTTGCCAGATGGCAGAAAATCAAGAAAAAGAACAGGAAATAAGTGGTTTGAAACACAAGACCAAATTTCCTATTGGAAGAATTTTGAACAAGAAAAAATTGTTTGGGCTAGTGTAGGTGACAATGAATATAGTGCTGTCAACAAAGGATTTTATCTACTTGATACCAATTATTTTGCAAGTGATTTAAGTTTGTGGCAACTTGCTATATTGAATTCAAAACTTATTATAAATTTGTTTGTTAGTAAACTTGATACACTTGTAGGTAGTGCTTACAGGCACTATAAGTATAATTTTGAGAAACTTCCAATCCCACCAATAACAGAAGAAAATAAGGATATAGTAGCGAAGTTAGAAAATCTGACAGAACGAATTACAAAAATAAAACAACAGGATAAAAGTACCAATGTAAAAGATTTAGAACAAAAAATAGATAGTCTTGTCTATAAGCTCTATGACCTCACCCCCGACGAAATCCAAATCATCGAGGAGACTATGAAGTGACGGGACAGCGAAAATTAAGAAAAGGTTCTTTGACTGATTTCGAAGTGGGAATTATTCGTAACCTTATTGGTCGCGGTAAAAGTAAATATAGAAATCAGGATATTCTTGGTCTTATTAATACGACAAGACGGTTGGATAAATTGCCTGAAATCAATGGTGGACGTATTTCCGAAGTCAGAACAAATAAGCCTCGCTATAAAGAAATAAAGGCAGCTTCGGATAAAGATACAGATAAATATATAAAACGTGCACAAGAATTAGCTAATTTTACAGGTATTGATACAAATCCTTTAAGTAAGGAAGTATTAGATGAATTGTTCAAAAAACAAAAAGGCAATAAAGAAAATCTTGATATTACAGAAACGGATAAGCTTGAATGTAAAGAGTCATTTGGTAAATATTGGATTAAAAACTGTATAAAAGCAATAGTAGCATTTGCTAACAACAAAGGTGGTTATATAGTATTTGGTGTTAAAGATAAAACATGGGAATTAGTTGGAATAGATAAAGAAAAATTTAGAAATTTTGATCGTAAAGACGTGAACCAAACTATAAGAAACTATCTGAGTTGTGGGATTGATTTTGACACTAAAACAATGGATTTTAACAGTAAAACTGTTGGTATCATATATATCTACCCTGCAAAAATAAAACCTGTGATGTTTATTAGGCAGCACAAGGAAAGTGGAGCAGCAGAGGGGCATATCTATTATCGCTATCAAGGTGAGAACCGTTTGATTGCTCCCGTGGAATTACAACAAATTATTGAAGAGAGAATTCGCAGCCTATCCAAAACAATTCTCACCAAACATATAAGCAATATTTTATCTAATGGAATTGAAAATTCCGCAGTTTTAAATCTGGATACTGGTGAGGTAGATGGTAAGGCGGGAAGCTTTGTTATTGATGAAAAGGTTTTGCCACAAATTAGCTTTGTGAAAGAGGGAGAGTTTGTCGAGAAATCTGGTGCTCCTGCTTTAAAACTTATCGGAGAACTCAAGAGCTCTGCTAAAGTTGTTATGACTAAGGAAGATCTTATTAAAACTTATCCTTATTCATGGCAGGAAATGACGGATGAGGTAAAGAAGCAGGTTGCAGGCGTAACAAACACTAAGATTAATAAGGTAATAAAAGATGAAAATTTAAAGCAAAATAAAAAGTATTCAGCATATAATTTTTGTAATAATAAACATGCTGAAAAATATAAGAAAACAAAAGTATTACCTAGCGGAACTCCGTCTTTATATAATGACGCTGCTGTTCACTATATAATAAAAAAGGTATCAAATGGATAAAAATAATATTATTCATGAACATAGTAAAATCAAATTAGAGCTATATAGATTATACCTTCAGCGTTATCTCTCTATATTGTTAGTGACAACTGCGTTTAATAACATTGATATTTATGATATTTTTGCTGGCTGTGGTATTTCTGATAATGATGAAGAAGGTAGTGCTATTATAGCAGCAAAATTTATAAAACAAGCAATAGAGACAAAAAATAAGAATAACAAAACTATCAATTTAAAGCTGAATGAATATAAAGAGAAGAATTGTATACAATTAAGAGAACATTTGAAGGATTTTGATTTCGCATCAGTTTCCTGTGAAGATGCCAATGTATTCATTAATAAGTGGCAGCCTAGTTTTAATACCCATAATTTATTTTTTATTGATCCGTATGGATACACACAAATTGGCACAAAAAATTTAGAAACTCTTTTTAAAACAAGGAACTGTGACTTTTTAATCTTTATTCCTTTAAGTCATATATATCGGTTTTTAAAGCTAGCAGATAGTTCAGAAGTAGATAAAAAATATTACGAACCAATAGCCAAGTTTTTAGAAGGGCTTGGTATTGATAAATCCACAGTAGAAACTGTAGATTGCCCAGAGGATTTTGCGGCGACTATTACCTATGCTTTTCGTAATATTTCTCAGTCAAAGTATGTTTATTACCAGTTGCTTGAAAATGAGAATAAAAATAATAAGTATGCTTTGTTTTTTGTATCCCATCATATATTGGGAGCGGAGAAGTTTTTGGAAGCTCAAAAAGAAGTTCGAAAAAGTCAGTCAGAGAAAGAATATAAAGATACTTTATTCCAAGACGATAATACTTTCATATTGAATTTGATTAAAAACACTTCTTCTGTATTAGATTTCATAGATTATCAATGTTCTTATGATAATGTTGTATTATATGAATTAGGTATTAAACACGGTTTTCTACCTTCAGAATTGATAAAACAATTAAAGGATCTTGAAAAAATAGGAAAAATTAAAGTTGCGACTATAGCAGGAGAACAAAGGAATAGAGGTGGTTTTTATATTAATAGTAAACATTATAAAAATAAAAATCGCATAATAACCGTAAGGTTTATGGAGTAATGAAGTTATGACAAAAACAGCAATAGAATGGACCGATGCAACGTGGAATCCAGTGGCTGGCTGTTCAATAGTTAGTGCTGGCTGTAAGAATTGTTATGCTATGCAAATGGCGAAACGTTTAGAAGCTATGGGAATGGAGAAATACAAAGGCTTGATAAAAAAAACTGGTAAAAATACAGTGTGGAATGGGGTTATTAGAGAAGATATAGATTCCCTTGCAATACCATATAAGTGGAAGAAACCACGCAAGATTTTCGTAAATTCTATGAGTGATTTATTTCATGAAGATGTTAGTGATAAATTTATTTTATCTGTTTGGGATGTGATGAAAAACACACCGCATCATAATTATCAAATATTAACAAAACGTCCAAAGCGTATGGCAAAGGTATTATCTGATACAATTGAAGATATACTTCCAAATGTTTGGCTTGGTACAAGTATAGAGGATGCAAGGGTAATTGACCGTGTTGATTATCTACGTAAAGTACCTGCTAAGATAAGATTTATATCTTTTGAACCATTGATTGGTTCCGTTGGTAATATTGATTTGTCAAATATACATTGGGCCATTGTAGGTGGTGAGAGTGGAAGTAAAGCCCGTATTATTAAAGAAGAATGGATTGATGAAATTTATCAACAATGTTTGAATTATAGTACAGCATTTTTCTTTAAGCAGTGGGGAACATGGGGGAAAGATAATAAAAAACGCTCTAAAAAAGCAAATGGACGTGAATACAGAGGGCGAGTATGGGATGAAATGCCTAAAACAGCAATGTATAGTTAGAATATGGTAAAAAAGCATTATAGCTGGGAAGATGGTGTTACTCTTGAAGACCATTCAAGCAAGAAACTACAAATATTAAAAGATTATTTTAGGGAGTATCTTATCACTCGTTGTAAGTTGCCCTACCGCAGACATTTTAGATTAGCAATAATAGATGGCTTTGCTGGAGGTGGACAGTATAAATGTGGCTCATATGGTTCCCCACTAACATTTATAGATACCTTAAATACAACTCTTGAGGAAATTAATATAGATCGTATTGCTCAAGGTATTCAACCTATAGAAATTGAATGTTATATAATATTAAACGATATAGACAAAAAAGTTATTTCAATATTGAAAGAAAATATTGCTCCTATTGAGGCTAAAATTAAAGAAACTTCTCCTAGGCTTCATATCTCTATAAATTATTATAGCCTTGAATTTCATGAACTTTATTCATATATAAAGGAACCGTTAAGATTAGCTGGGTATAAAAATGTAATTTTTAATCTTGATCAATATGGATACTCTGATGTTTATTACAATGAAATTCAAGATATAATGTCTTCATGGAAATCGGCAGAAATTTTCCTTACTTTTTCTATAGAAACTGCCCTGTGCTATCTTTCTCCTAATAAAAGTCAAAATCAGGCATTAATCAAACAACCAGAGATGTATAAGGCAGTATTTAATATTTTAGAAAAAGGAGAGCCTATAAGTAAGGGGGAATGGCAAGGAAAATCTGAAAAGGTAATATTTGATTTATTAAGCAATATCACGCCTTATTTTAGCCCTTTTTCAATTCACAACCCTAATGGCTGGAGATATTGGTTAATACATTTTGCAAATTCTTATAGAGCTAGACAGGTATATAATAATATTTTGCACGATAATAGCACAATGCAAGCCCATTACGGAAGGGCAGGCTTAAATATGTTATCTTATAATCCAGAAGAAGAAGGGCAACTTTATTTATTTGATGTAAATTCACGAGAAACAGCAAAAAAAGAGCTTTATGATGATATACCAAGATTACTTACAGGTTATG
>JALTWL010000322.1 GCA_027047045.1 Micavibrio sp. | reverse complement strand
TGACAGGTTGGAAAGCTAAAACTAAAGGCGCAACTAGCTGGGCAGATATTCCAGCAGAGGCAATAAAATATGTTCGCAGATTAGAGGAGCTAATTGGGGCGTCAGTAACTATACTTTCAACTGGACCAGACCGTGATGAAACAATAATGGTAGAAAACCCGTTTAATCATTAAGACATGATATTGCAATAATATTATTATAAAATAAACCTAATTATTTTGTGTAAATTACATTTTTATTGCTGTAAATGTTATTTTTATTCAATTTTATTTGCTTTTTTGTTGACTTTTTCTTTAATTATGTTAATGTTACAGCAATTTATATTTTATATATGTAGGTAGATTCGAAAATTTTGTTGTATTTACAACAATGCTGCTAGCTTTAGATATATTAAAAAGCTGTGATTTTGAAAGGAAAAAAAGATGGGATTAGTAATTGGAATTGATTTAGGGACAACAAATTCATGTCTTTCTGTTTTGGAAGGTGGAAATTATAAGATAATTGAAAACCAAGAAGGTGTGCGAACGACATCATCGGTAGTTGCTTTTACAGATGACGGTGAATGTTTGGTTGGTGATGCCGCTAAAAGGCAATCGGTTACTAACCCAACAAAGACAATATATGCGGTTAAACGTTTAATTGGGCGTAAATTTAGTGACCCAGAAACAAAAAAAATTATAAAAGATGTGCCTTATAAAATTGTTGAGGCTGATAATGGTGATGCTTGGGTTGAAATTGACGGTAAAAAAATGGCGCCTGCCGAGGTTAGTGCTAGAATATTACAAAAATTAAAACAAGCAGCAGAGGCTTATTTTGGTGAAGAAGTAACGGGGGCGGTAATTACAGTTCCTGCCTATTTTGATGACAGCCAAAGAAAAGCAACAAAAGATGCGGGTACAATTGCAGGGCTTGATGTAAAGCGTGTTGTAAATGAACCAACAGCAGCCGCGCTTGCTTTTGGGCTTGATAAAAAAGGTGATAGCACAGTTGTTGTATATGATTTAGGCGGTGGTACTTTTGATGTATCTGTACTGGAAATGGCAGATGTTGATGGAGAGCGTCAATTTAGCGTTGTTGCAACAAATGGAGATACATTTTTGGGTGGTGAAGATTTTGATAATCGTATTATTGATTATCTAGCAGAAGAATTTGCAAAGGAAAATGGTGGGGTTGACCTAAAAACTGACCAAATGGCGCTGCAAAGATTAAAAGAGGCGGCAGAGCGAGCTAAAAAAGAGCTGTCTTCTAGACAACAAACAGATATAAATATTCCATATATTACAGCCGATGCTAGTGGACCAAAACATTTGAATATGCAACTTAGTAGAGCAAAATTAGAGTCCTTAGTAGAAGATTTGGTGAAAAAAACAGTTGAACCGTGCAAGCAAGCACTTGCTGATGCGGGAATTGATATATCAGATGTTGATGAGATATTGCTTGTTGGTGGTATGACACGTATGCCAATTGTAAGGGATACAGTTAAGGGCTTTTTTGGAAAAGAACCTAATAAAAGCGTTAATCCTGATGAAGTTGTTGCAGCAGGTGCTGCCTTACAAGCAGGTGTTATTTCTGGTGAGATTGACAATGCACTTTTAATTGATGTAACCCCTCTAAGCATCGGTGTTGGTGTAGTTGAAGGTGGTGTATCTGGCGTTATGGATATTTTGATAAAGCGCAATTCAGCCCTGCCCGCAAAAGCAGAGGCAGTTTA
>JALTWL010000321.1 GCA_027047045.1 Micavibrio sp. | reverse complement strand
TGGGAGCTCTAGGTATCAGGGTTAATTGTGCAGGACGTTTAGGTGGTGCAGATATCGCTAGAACTGAATGGTATCGTGAGGGACGTGTTCCTTTACATACTCTAAGAGCAGATATTGATTATGGTACTTCTGAAGCTTTGACTACTTATGGTATTATCGGTACAAAAGTATGGATATACAAAGGTGATATTATGGAACATGATCCAATGGGACATGATAAGAAACTACAAGAGGGGCAACCTAAAAGAAGTTAAAATTATTGAGGTTTAAAACGTCAATATTTTACGTAAAAAATATTGACATATTAGTAATAACATATTAAAAGAGAGTATAAGATTATGTTGAGTCCAAAAAAGACAAAATACCGCAAGGCACATAAGGGGCGTATTCATGGTAAGGCGCAGGCGGGAACAACATTAAATTTTGGAGCATATGGTTTAAAAGCTGTTACTCCAGACCGTATTACTGCCCGCCAAATTGAGGCTGCACGTCGTACGATTATGCGTCATATTAAGCGTCAGGGGCGTTTATGGATACGTATTTTCCCAGATGTACCTGTAACTAAGAAACCTTTAGAGGTTCGTCAGGGTAAAGGTAAAGGCTCTGTAGAATTTTGGGCATGTAGGGTAAAACCAGGACGTGTTATGTTTGAATTAGATGGTGTACCAAGGGAGCTTGCAGAATCAGCATTTGCACTAGCGGCTGCAAAACTTCCAATAAAAACACGTTTTGTTACAAGAATTGGTGAGTGATTGGTTGAATATTTTAAGTTTTAAGAATAGCGAGTAGAAAAATGAAAATCGTCGATGTAAGAACAAAAACAGATGATGAATTAAAAAAACTAGTTTTTGATTTATATAAAGAAGAAATGAATCTTCGTTTTGAGCATGCAAATGGTCAACTAAGTGATACGGCTAAAATACGCCGTACAAGGCGCGATATTGCAAGAATTCAAACTGTTATAACAGAAAGAAGACTCGGAATTGAAGTTGCTAATGATACTGTTAAAAAGAAAGTAGCAACAAAAAAGACTGCTGCGCCTAAGGAAGAGAAAGCAAAAACAGCTAAAAAGAAAGCTCCAGCGAAGAAGAAGGCTGTAGCTAAAAAAGCGGATAAATAAGGAGTTAAAATAATGCCTAAACGCGTAATGGAAGGAAAAGTAGTAAGTAATGCATGTGATAAGACTGTAACAGTCTTAGTTGAAAGACGTGTCAAAGACCCACTTTATAAAAAAGTGGTACGTAAATCAGCTAAATATGCGGCTCATGACGAAAATAATGAATGTCAGTTAGGGGATTTAGTTACTATTGAAGAATGTTCACGTTTTTCTAAACGTAAGGCTTGGAAAGTAATTAAAGGTGCAACTAGTAATGCTAAAACTACTAAAAAGAAAGTTGCAACTAAAAAAACAACTAATAAAAAAGATGAAAAAATAGAAGATAAATAGGAATTATAAAAATTAAAAGATAAAGGGTAAAAGATATGATACAGATGCAAACAAATCTTGATGTTGCCGATAATAGTGGCGCTCGTCGCGTTCAGTGCATCAAAGTGCTTGGAGGCTCTAAAAGAAGAACAGCTAACATAGGCGATATTATCGTCGTGTCTGTAAAAGAAGCTATACCGCGTGGACGCGTAAAAAAAGGTGATGTTCACAGAGCAGTTATTGTACGTACCTCTAAAGGTATTCAGCGTGGTGATGGTACAGTTATTCGTTTTGATAAAAATGCAGCTGTTCTCATAAATAATGCTGGAGAGCCTATTGGAACGCGTATTTTTGGACCAGTTACTCGTGAATTACGTAGTAAGAAATTTATGAAAATTATTTCTCTGGCACCGGAGGTATTATAAAAATGACATTAGTTAAAAAATTAAAAGTTAAAAAAGGCGATAAAGTTGTTGTAATCACAGGTCGTGATAAAGGCAAAAAAGGTGAGATATTAAAGGTCTTACGTGAAAAAAACCGTGTTATTGTGCAGGGCATAAATATGGTTAAAAAGCATCGTAAGCCAACCCAACAGCAACCAGGTGGTATTGAAGAAAAAGAAGCATCTATTCATGTTTCTAATGTTTCTTTAATAGATCCAAAAACAGATAAACCTACACGTGTTGGTTACACCACCCTTAAAGGGGGCAACAAGGTGCGGGTAGCAAAAAAATCTGGTGAAGTAATTGATGAGTAAAATTAACTTTAAGTAAATAATGAGATAAAGCAATGATATCACGTTTAAAAAAAGAATATGTAGAAAAAATAAAACCAGCCTTAAAAGACGAGTTTGGTTACAATAATGATAATGCAATTCCAAAATTAGAAAAAATAGTTCTAAATATGGGAGTTGGTGATAATGTGCAGGATAGTAAGCGTATTCGCTCAGCTGTAACAGAGCTTGAGGCTATTGCTGGACAAAAAGTGATAGTTAATAGAGCAAAAAAATCTATTGCACAGTTTAAATTGCGTGAAGATATGCCAATTGGTTGTAAAGTTACTTTACGTGGTGAGAGAATGTATGAATTTTTAGATCGTCTTGTGAATATTGCTATGCCACGTATTCGTGACTTTAGGGGTATTTCTGATAAAAGTTTTGATGGTCGTGGTAACTATGCTTTGGGAATTAAAGAACAAATTATATTTCCTGAAGTTGATTATGATAAAGTCTCAAAAATTCGTGGTCTTGATGTTGTAATTTGTACAACAGCTAAGACAGATGAAGAGGCATTGGCTCTTTTAAAAGGCTTTAATATGCCCTTTAAAGGAAAAAAATAATTAGTTTATGTAAGAAAAGGATATAAATTAATGGCTAGAAAAAGCTCTATAGTTAAAGATGAACGTCGCAGAAGACTTGTAAAAAAATACGAAGGCAAGCGTGCTCGTTTGAAGGCAATTATATATGATAGAAACGCCTCTGATGAAGAACGTTTTAATGCTGTTATGAAACTAGCAGAACTTCCTCGTAATGGTGCGAAAATTAGACTTCGTAACCGCTGTAAGATTACAGGTCGTCCTCGTGGTAACTATCGTAAATTTGCGATGTCAAGAATTTCATTTAGAGAATTGGCATCTAAAGGAATGATACCAGGAGTAACTAAGTCTAGTTGGTAATTTAATTAAGGAATTTATCATTTTATCGGCCATTTGAATATGGTGCTGAAAATATAAGGAGTAAAAAAATGACAATGAGTGATACTTTAGGAGATATGCTAACGCGTATTCGTAACGGTCAAAATGCTGGTCTTGATAAGGTTGTTAGTCCTGCCTCAAGACTTAGAGAAAATGTTTTGGCGGTTTTAAAAAAAGAAGGCTTCATAAAAGAGTATAAAAGAATAACTCATAAAAATGGAAAAGCTGATTTAGAGGTTGTACTAAAATATTATAATGGAGAGCCTGTAATCCGCGAAATTTCTAGAGTATCTAAGCCAGGACGTAGAGTTTATTCTAAAATTAAAGAATTACCACAATTTTACAATGGACTTGGGGTATCTATTTTATCCACTCCAAAGGGTGTTATGTCTGGACATGAGGCATTAAACAACAATGTTGGTGGAGAGGTTTTGTGCCAAGTATTTTAATTGGATACAAGGATTTGTTAAAGTTATTTGGAAGGTATAAATAAATGTCAAGAATAGCAAAAAACCCAGTTGTAATTCCAGAAGGTGTCAATGTTGATATCAATGGTCAAGAAATTACAGTAAAAGGGAAATTGGGTGAATTAAAATTACGTTTAGTAGATGAGATTGAAGCATCTATGGGAGATGGTGTGGTTGTGGTTAAACCTCGCACTCAATCTAGTTTTGCACGCGGAATGTGGGGAACATCACGTTCTTTGATAAATAATATGGTTGAGGGGGTTGCAAAAGGTTTTACTAAGAATTTAGAAATTTCTGGTGTCGGTTATAGAGCATCTGTACAGGGAAATAAAGCTGTATTGCAACTAGGTTATAGTCATGATGTTCACTATGAAATACCAGAAGGTATTACTATTAAAGCTCCTAGTCAGACAGAGCTTGAAATAAGTGGCATTGATAAAAAGAAAGTAGGACAGGTTGCGGCTGAAATTATAAGATTACGTCCTCCTGAACCATATAAGGGTAAAGGTATTCGTCATAAAGGTCAGCACATTAGACGTAAAGAAGGTAAAAAGAAATAAATAGTTAAAAGAGGTTTAGAGCAATGCAAAGAAAGCCAACAGATAAAAAAAGACGTGTGTGGAGAACGAGAGCACGTATTAGAAAGACACAAAATGGTAGAGCTAGACTATCAGTTCACCGTACAGGTGTACATATTTATGCCCAAATTATTGATGATATAAAAGGGGTTACTTTAGCATCAGCATCTACTATTGATAAAGAGCTAAAAGGAAAGCTTAAGAAAACAGCAAATATTGATGCTGCTACAGAGGTTGGAAAACTTGTGGGTGAACGTGCGCTTAAAGCAGGTGTAAAAGAGGTTATATTTGACAGGGGTGGATTTGCGTATCATGGACGAGTGCGCGCTTTAGCGGACGGCGCTCGCGAAGCAGGACTGAATTTTTAATAAATTGATGTGAAGGACAGAAAAATGAAATCAGCAGAAAAAGCACAAGAATCAGAATTGATTGAACGCTTAGTCGGTATTAACCGTGTTGCTAAGGTTGTTAAGGGTGGTCGCCGTTTTGGTTTTGCGGCTCTGGTTGTTGTTGGAGATGGCAGGGGTCGTATTGGACTTGGCTCTGGTAAGGCACGTGAAGTTCCAGAGGCAATTAAAAAAGCAACTGAACAAGCAAAGCGTGATATGTTTAGGATACCTTTGCGTGAAGGCCGTACTTTGCACCATGACATTAAGGGTAGCTTTGGGGCTGGTAAAGTTTTGATGCGTTCCGCACCTTCTGGTACTGGTATTATTGCTGGTGGTCCTTTGCGTGCTGTCTTTGAAGTGCTAGGGGTTCAAGATGTAGTTGTTAAATCTTTGGGTTCTTCTAATCCGTACAATATGGTAAAAGCTGCTCTTGATGGTATGCGTACAATGGAGAGTCCTCGTATGGTTGCAGCACGTCGTGGGCGTCGTGTTGGTGATATTTTAGGTAAAAAGAAAAAACAGGATAAATCTTCCAAAGAAGATGCCGCCTAGTTATAGATTTTGTATTATTTTAAGGAGTTAAATAAAATGGCTGAAGATAAAAAGAAAGTAACTGCAAAAAAAACAGCGCCCAAGAAAGATGTGGCAAAAAAGAAAGATACAGCAGTTAAATCAAAAACAGCGTCAGCTACAAAGAAAGCAAAGAAAACCGTAGCTAAGCCTAAGGCCAAAGTAGCAGCCAAAACAATAACTGTTACACAAATTGGAAGTCCGATAGGTCGTAAATCTTGGCAGCGTGCAACTTTAATAGGGCTTGGGCTGAATAAAATGCATAAAACTAATGTGTTGGAAGATACAGCTGCTATTCGTGGTATGATAGATAGAGTAAAACATCTTGTTCGTATAGAAGATGTTGCATAATTTAAATTAGAGTTTTGTTGAGAGGTAGTTTGTTATGAAACTTAATGAATTAAAGGGAAATCAGGGTAGTACCAAAAAACGTATGCGTGTTGGACGTGGTATTGGTTCTGGTAAAGGTAAAACTTGTGCTAGAGGACAAAAAGGACAAAAATCTAGGACAGGTGTTGCAATCAAAGGTTTTGAAGGTGGGCAAATGCCACTTTATCGCCGTTTGCCTAAACGCGGTTTTAACAACCCAACTCGTAAGAATTTAGTTGGTATTAACTTGGCAAAAATACAAGAGGCTTTCGATAGTAAAAAACTTAATCCTAAAAATGTAATAGATAGTTTGGCTCTATTAGAAGCTGGTCTTATTAAGCGAAATTGTGATGGGGTTCGTATCTTAGGTGCAGGAGAAATTAAAACTAAAGCTAAGTTTTTAGTTAGTGGTGCAACAAAGTCCGCTGTTGCTGCGATTGAAAAACTTGGTGGAGCTGTAGAATTTATTCCTGAGGCCAAAAAGCCTGAGAAAAAGAAAGCAACGTCTTAAATTAAGAGTTAAAATACTATCATTAAGTAATACTGGTATTTGATTTTTTATCGTATTATATTCTGTTTAGCTTGTCTTGAGTAAGCGCATGTATTTTTGAAGAAAAGGGGTATATTAGATATGGCTTCAGCAACAGAACAATTTGCTGCAAATTTTAATTTAGGTGCATTTGCTAAGGCTGATGATTTAAAGGCAAGATTAAAATTTACTTTAATTGCCCTTGTGATATATCGTTTTGGTACTTATATTCCAGTTCCTGGTATATCTCCAGAAGTTTGGAGTGATATTTTTCAACAAAAAGCAGGTGGCGTGTTAGATATGTTTAACATGTTCACGGGTGGTGCTTTACAACGTATGTCACTTTTTACTATGGGTATTATGCCTTATATTACTGCATCTATCATAATGCAAATGATGACCGCAATGGTGCCTGCTTTAGAGCGTATTAAAAAAGATGGTGAGGCAGGGCGTAAGAAAATAAATCAATATACAAGATATGGGACTGTACTTTTAGCCACTATACAAGCTTATGCGCTATCTATTGGGCTTGAAAGTATGGCGGGCGGTTCTGCTGTAATTGACCCTGGTTTGTTTTTTAGAGCAACAGCTGTAATTACACTTGTGGGTGGAACAGTATTTTTAATGTGGATTGGAGAGCAAATTACTTCAAGAGGGGTTGGTAATGGGCTTTCTCTTATAATCTTTGCGGGTATTGTCGCAGAATTACCACGGGCTTTTGCTGGAACTTTAGAGCTTACACGCACGGGTGGGTTAGATAATTTTATGCTTATCCTTATATTTGTGATGATAATATCTGTAATTACTTTTATTGTTTTTATGGAGCGTGCTCAAAGAAGAGTGGTTGTGCAATATCCTAAACGCCAGCATGGCGCAAAAATGAGTAGCGCCGATTCTAGCCATTTACCATTAAAATTAAATTCTGCAGGTGTGATACCTCCTATTTTTGCATCATCTTTATTACTATTCCCTATGACTTTAGTTGGATTTTCTGGCAGTGATGGTAATGAAATTTTGGATACTATTAGCCAATATTTACAACATGGTACGGTAACTTATATGCTGTTATATGGTGCTTTAATAGCATTTTTCTGCTTCTTCTATACAGCTATAGTCTTCAATCCTGATGAAACGGCAGATAATTTAAAACGTGGCGGTGGTTTTGTTCCAGGCATTAGACCAGGTGCGCCTACAGCTAGTTATTTGAATAATGTGCTTACAAGAATAACTGTAATTGGTGCTGCTTATTTAGTTTTAATTTGTTTACTACCTGAATTTATTATGGCAAAACGCCAATTACCATTTTACTTTGGTGGTACAAGCTTGTTAATTGTAGTAACCGTTGTAATTGACACAGTTGGACAAATACAATCACACTTACTTGCCCATCAATATGAGGGATTGATTCGTAAAACAAAATTACGGGGAAGACGCAGATGATTATTATATTGATAGGCCCACCTGGCGCTGGTAAAGGCACACAAGCAAAGCATATTACAGAAAAATATGGAATTGTTCATCTTGCAACTGGAGATATGTTTAGAGAAAAAATTGCCTCTGGTGATGAGCTTGGTAAAAAAATCAAAGATATTGTTGAGTCTGGCAATTTAGTTCCAGATGAGCTTACCGTTAAGATGATAGAAGATAGAATTTCTAAATCTGACTGTGAGGGTGGTTTTATTTTAGATGGTTTTCCAAGAACTGTAGAACAAGCAAAACAACTAGAAAAAATGCTGGAAAAGCATGGATTAAAATTAGATGCAGTTTTACAAATTGATGTTGATGATGATGCTTTAGTGGATCGTATTTCTGGTCGCTTTACATGTTCTGAATGTGGTGAAGGTTATCATGATTGTTTTAAAAAGCCTGCTATAGAAAACCAATGTGATGGTTGTGGTGAAGAAGATTGTTTTACTAGACGGGCAGATGATACACCAGAAAAAGTAAAAGTTAGATTAGATTTATATCACAAACAAACTACGCCAATTCTTCCGTTTTATAAAGAAAAGGAATTGTTGAAGAAGGTTGATGGTCTGAAAAATATGGATAATGTAACTAGTGATATTTTTGAAATATTATCCTTATTGAATAAAAAGAATAATTGTTCTAACGATGATATAGCATCTATTAAAGATGGTGGTAAGAAAACTGGTATAAAAAAATAAACTTATATGTTAGAAAATGGTTGACATTATATATACTAGTCATATAATACGCCAGCTAGTCTAGTTAGAAGCTGTTTATGCTTTTTACTATTTGGGGTTTTAATTTTAATTATAGTGTGGCATTTTATAGCCAAGTTGTTTGAATTTTAAATAAGGAGTTTTGAAAAGTGGCACGTATTGCAGGTGTAAATATTCCAACAGATAAGAGAGTGGAAATTGCTCTTACATATATATATGGAATTGGTCCAACAACATCTAAGAAGATTTGTGAGAAGGTTGGAATACCTTCTAGCAGGCGCGTAAAAGATATGACGGAAGCTGAAGAAACTCAGGTACGTGAAATTATTGCCTCAGAATATGATGTTGAAGGTGATTTACGTCGTATAGTATCTATGAATATC
>JALTWL010000320.1 GCA_027047045.1 Micavibrio sp. | reverse complement strand
CTCCCACTGCGCGTCAGAAAGCCAAAACAAGTCAGACATTTGCCAACCCCTCCCGCTGAGAATCAACAGTGGAAGGGAAGCACATCAAGCCAAACATGCATACCACTTTATTGAGACCAGACCCTAATATCGCGTCTGGTGTACACCGGTGAATATAACCCCAAGAATCGCCACTTACTTATATAGTTTCTGCAATCTTTCCATATACTTTTCCGGGCTAAATTTTTCTCTTTGGTGCCTCCCTTTGTTTACCAATTCACTTCTCAAGTTTTTATTATGTGTAAGCTCTATGATACCCTCTTTAATCTCTCTTACGTTGTAAGGGTCAATTAATAATGCAGCATCTCCCGCCACCTCTGGCAAAGAGCTTACATTTGATGTCATAACTGGTGTATCACAAATCATGGCCTCTAGTACAGGAAGGCCAAATCCCTCATAAATAGAAGGAAAACATATGAATCTTGCGCCCTTTATAAGGCTCACCAATAATGAAAAACTTACATAATCAAATATATGAATCTTTTTGTTTACCTTTATTTCTTTTTTATCTGTAATAAAGTAAGTAACTATTAAATCGTCATGCAGCATCCTCAGCTCTTTATCAGACTTCCATGCTTTTTTTCCTACTATAACAAGGGGAATATCAACTCCTGAAGCAAGATACCCCTCTATTAGCCTCCCTATATTCTTTTTTGGTTCTATAGCACCATAAAATAGTATATATTCTTTATAATTTAAATCAAACACTCCTTTAATTTCATCAGAAACTTCTTTTGCACTTTTGTTTAGATATTTAGGAGGTATATATACACTTTGATATGTATTTATTATTTTTTCTTCTGGGATGTTAAAAATATTGATAATATCTTTTTTAGAGCACTCTGAAACTGTTGCTATTTTATATGCTTTTTTAATT
This sequence comes from Micavibrio sp., assembly GCA_027047045.1. Lineage (GTDB taxonomy): Bacteria > Pseudomonadota > Alphaproteobacteria > Micavibrionales > CSBR16-224 > JAJFGX01. The sequence goes on along the minus strand of JALTWL010000320.1, from coordinate 815 downwards.
ACAGCCTTTATCATCTTATAGTAATTGGTTTTGATATCCAATGTCGTATACGGAAGTCTCAAAGGTACAAGATCGTGGATTGTATATATGTTTTTAGACCCCCTGACTCTAATTGGAATAGGATAAGTAAAATGCGAAAAATTGGACTTTGGGCTATTAACTATTGTCAGCATTTTTCTTCTTTTTTTGAAATATTTATATGATCTTCCAAATACATTCCTTACATTATAAATTTTATCAAATTTTGGCATGCGTGATTTGTAAGTCTCATATATTACAGTACCTGTAATAGGAATTTCATATGGAATACTTGATATTCCCATATAATCTTGCATGGAATATATCATTCTTGTCAAAATAGTAGGCGTACCTACATTATCTGGGTCAAAAAAGGTTATCTCCTTTATTACATTATTTCGCATTGGGGGCCTTTTTATTCCATAGAGAATATCTACTTCAAAACCCATATCCTTTAAAATATATGAAAGATTTCTAGCATATGTTGCAACTCCAGTGCCAGTTTCTAGTGCCAAATTATAGCCATCCAATAATACGCGTTTTTTTCTCATCTCTACTCCCTTTACACCAAATCATGAATGGAGGTTACTAATCTGCATGGCTGCGGCGATTGTGTCAGACAGCGGCGTGATGTCACATACATTGAGGCCTGCATCCTATCTTTTATTTTACACAAAATGTCAATAGCAATCATCCCCGCATACTCTGATATAAGCTGGGCCAGTAACGTGGATATTTATCTGATAGCTATCGGGTATTGATAGTTCCATTTATCTTGTTTGGAGGCTGGGCTCAGG
>JALTWL010000319.1 GCA_027047045.1 Micavibrio sp. | reverse complement strand
AAAATGCAATTGTTCTATATTCTTTACCTGATTTTAAATTTTTTGACCAATCTGCAAGTCCTTCAGTTAATTCTTCTGTTTTATTCCATAAATCACAAAATTCTTTTGCATATTCTGGAGACATAAATGCAGGTTGAGCTAAAGAAATACCTGTTATTGACAATAACCCTGCTAAAGATATGATAGCTTTTTTCATTTTTTTCCTCCTAAAAGTTTTTACCCAATTTAGCTTTTTGTTTTTTTTAGCAGGGAGGCCCCCACCACCTCCCCAAGCTTTTATAAAACTAGAAATTCCAATCTAGTCCTATACCGATAGATTGTTGGGTCATTTCTGATTTTATGTCTGTACCATTGTTAGATGTTAATTTTACATCTGCTTTCGGAGAATATACATATGAAACATTTAAAGTAAAATGTTTGGTAAATTGATACCCTGCTCCAAGTGTTATGTGATGTTCAGCAACAGCGGGAAAACCTATTATATTAAAGAAAGAATATCCAAATCCCATTATTTCCTGTTGTGTAGGAGGATTATTTACAAAGTTGAATGTTATATCATCTAAAGGAGATTTACCATAATTATATCCTGCTCTTAATGCAAGTTTGTCTATTTTATATTCTCCACCTATAGCAAATACCCATTGGTCATCCCATCCAAAATCTTTGTACCCTTTTGCATCTGACCAGTTTATCCATCTAATATCTAAACCAACTTTTAAATTTGATATAGGTTTAACGCCAATACCAAAGGCAAATTCTTGGGGTTGTGTTAAATCCATATCATCAAGTTTTCCGTCTCCATCCATATCACCTATATTCTCATAAGTCATCGAAATTTCAGTGGTATACTCTGCACCGATAGAAAGCATACCCATGTCATAAGCTACTCCAATTTGTGCTCCTAAACCATAATCTTGGGAAGCTCCACCTTTTAAATCTAAAGAACCCCAAGCTAGATGTAAAGATCCTCCTAACGATAATCCAGGCATTACTTCATATGCAATCGCAGGTATAATTCTCATAAATTGAAAGTTTGTATATATATTGCCTAAAGTTTGCTTTCCTCTATAATCTACTCCCATACCGGATACTCCAAAAGCTCCTATCCCTATGGTTAAATCTTCGTTGATTTCATTCACTATGGCTACTTCAGGGATTGTAAAAGTATCTGATTTTGATTTTTCATCTATAGAAATTAATATAGGATTTCCATTTTGATCTAAAGCTCCTATATTTCCTTTTGCTTTTACATTTGGCAAAAATAATATACCTCCAAAACTAACATTAAATCCTTTCTCTAAATTCATCCATGCTGGATTTCTAAATACTGCATCAGTAGCTCCAACTTCTGAACCTACACCAATACCACCCATTGCTCTTGAAGCTGGTGATACTCCAATTAAATTAACCCCATTAGTAGCAAATGCAGCTGTTGATAAAACAGCCGATGCAAGTAGTGCAGAACCTACCAGTTTACGCATCTTTCAAACCTCCAAATAAAATTTTGTTATCTATAATTATACTCGTATATTTTTTTATAAAAATTATACTGTGTATCCTAATAGCTTTAATTATCTACCAAAAAAAATTTTTTTGTCAAGTTTTTTTGTAGTAGATATGACGAATATCATTTTAAATCTATGGGCAGGTGGGTAAATTTATTATTGAAAGTTATATAATTATCTGATTTTATAAGCATCCCCCTCCCTCCCCCTCCATTTCCTGCGGGTTCGCCCCTAGAA
>JALTWL010000318.1 GCA_027047045.1 Micavibrio sp. | reverse complement strand
TGAACGTTTGCCCGATTTTTTTTGTGCCCACAAAAATAAATCATACATTGTATCTCCAACAAGGCGCATGCGGTGTTCTTGAACCCCTTCATTCTTTAAATAGATTATGGCTTTTTCAGAAGAACATAAGCATAAAGAGCTAATAGAGTCAGTAACAATTCTATTAATTTCTTCGGGCTGTTCTTTGCGTAAGAAAATACGCTCCCCCGCCTCGATATGAATGACAGGGATATTCATATGTGCCGCTGTTAAAGAACCGCCGATGGTTGAGTTTGTATCGCCATAAACTATAACCGCATCAGGTTTTTCATCTTCAAAAATTGGCTTGAGCCTTTGTAGTATAAGTGCAATTTGATCTGTGATACTACCAGAACCAACCTTAAGGTTATATTCTGGCATATTAATTTTTAGCTCTTTAAAAAATAAATCATTTAAAGCATGGTCATAATGTTAACCTGTATGCACAACCTTCATATTAAGCTCAGAAAAATACAAGGAGTCTTCCCAAGCACGCTGTACAATTGCAGCCTTCATAAATTGTGGACGGTTGCCAATAATGGATATTATCTTCATATTGTAACCCATCCTCTAAAGTTTATTGTTTGAAAGTTTTGAAATAAAGCGCAACCATTTGCTATGCTCTACGGCAAAATTTCCTGATACAGTTTGATTGTCTTCAATATTTCTTGTAACAACAGCCCCCAAAGAAACTCTAGAATTTTTACCCAATGTTATACCATTAGATATTGTACAATTGGGGCCAAGATAAGCACCTTGGCCAATAATCACACGCCCTGAAACTTCAGCACATGCAGTTATCTTAGTATTTTTACCAATAAAACAATCATGTGCAACATGAACACGTGCATCTATTCCAACATTATCATCAACATATGTAAAACCTGAGAAAGTTGCACGATCAACATTAGTACTAGACTGTATAACAACGCCATTACCAATATATACACCACCGCCCTGTTTTATAAGTCTTTGCTTCCCATCCATAATTACCATTTCAAAGGCATCTCCACCAATTACAGCAGACGGGCCTATGATACAGTTTTTCCCTATAATAGTGCGCTCTTTAATAACGCAGCCAGCATCAATTATAGTGTTTGCTCCAATAATAACATTTTTATCAGCAATCATTGCAGCCTTATGAATATCAGCGGTAGGGTCTATTTTTGTTTCAAAATCAAGCCAGTAATGGTTTTTCAAACCACAAAGATATTCATGGATTTTATATACTGTTTCAAGTGGATTTTCACTTTGAATAAGCCCCAAATCTCTTGGTACTTGTGCTACTAAATTTTTGGGAACAACAACAGCTACAATATCTTTAAAATTTTTAACCTCTTTTAGGTGCGCGGGTTTTGAACAGGGAACTAAACGCTTAATACCTTGCGAAGGGATTTTACCAACACAATAAATATATGTGTCTTTTAATACGTGTATATCTAGATTATTTTTTATTTCTAGTAAGGATAATAAAGGTTTATGTTTAGTAATTTTTTCTATCATTAGATATGCGTAGCCTCATTCAACTGCATAAGCTCCCTAAAAACAGCACTATCATTTCTTAAATTATTGAAATCACCATAAGCTATAATTTCGCCTTTTTCAAGAACAAAAATAGTATCTGCATATTTTACTGTTGAGAGCCTATGCGCAATACAAATAATTGTATGACCTTGTTTTTTTAACTCTAATAATGATTGGGCAATAATAGTTTCTGTTTTGTTGTCAAGCGCACTTGTAGC
>JALTWL010000317.1:20816-32905 GCA_027047045.1 Micavibrio sp. | reverse complement strand
CGCGCAGTTAGAACATATTGCTTATTTATCTCATCTAAAAATGAATTTTTAGTCAAAATAGTAAGACTTGCAAAACCACTAATCACCATAGATAAAACTGGCAAAGTTATATGCCAAAAATAATCTTTTATTTTACCCAGTAAACTAAGCTCTGCCCAATTATCCGACACAAGCCCACGCAGAGGAAATATATCCCAGTAAGTACCGCCCGCAAAAAGTACAATCAAAAGAATAGCAAACATAAATCCAGGAATAGCATAGCCAATAATAATTAAGCCACTTGTCCAAATATCAAATTTACTGCCATCTCTAATGGCTTTTTTAATTCCAAGCGGAATGGAAATCAAATAAATTAAAAGCGTACTCCACACCCCAAGTGAAATGGACACTGGCATTTTTTCTAAAACTAAATCTATTACTTTTCTGTCTTGATAATAGCTCTCACCAAAATCAAAACTTATATATTTTTTAAGCATTATCCAAAAACGCTCCATCAAAGGCTTGTCAAAACCAAATTGCTTTTCTAAATCTTTGATAAATTCTGGGTCTAGCCCTTGTGCGCCACGATATTTGCTATTTACCGTAGTTGTTGTAGAAGTCGTAAGAGTAGTATTTTCAAGCGTAAAATCCTCTCCACCGCCACCCGCAAATCTAGCTGTTGCCGATGTATTTAAACCTTGCAATTTAGCGAGTATCTGCTCCACCGGCCCGCCTGGAGTTACTTGCACAATTAAAAAATTGAGCAAAATAATCCCCAAAAGCGTCGGTATCATTAATAGTAATCTACGTAAAATATATGCGCCCATAAAAACCATACTCCTAAATTATAAGCCATAATAGTTTATTGTTTGTAATACATAAATACAATATTTTTATATTTAAAAAACAAGTATTTAACAAAATAACATTGACATAATCTTAAGTTTAACATATATTAATAAAATATTAACAAAAGATACGAATCTGTTGATTAGTTAAGTTTATTTAAAAATATGAGAGGATTAAAATTATGTTACCAGGTTTAATAATAAAAGCAGGTCTTACCAAAGCAGCCGAAAAAGCATTTGAAAAAGCCGGTGGGGTTGAAGGCTTAAAAGAAAAGGGGCAAAAGCTTGTTGCCAATACAACACAACATGCAAAAAATATTGCAAATGCTGTTCAAGAGAAAAATACTGAAAAAGTAGCAGAAGCTGTCGGCTCAGTTGCAAAGGATGTTGTAGAAGTTGCAAAAGATGCAAGTGTAGCAACCATAGAGATTGCCACAGAAACTGTGCAAGATGCAAAAAAACAAGTACAAGAAGTTAAAAAAGTTATTAAAAACAACGGTTTTAAAAAATAATAATATTTAATATAGGAGATAAAAAAAATGAGTACATTTACAAAAATGTTGAAATATGTTGCAGGGCAAGTAGTCGCCACTGCGGCTGTTACAGCTGCTAGACGTGTTGGAGCTGAGGCAGGTAACGAAATTGGTAAAGTTGCTGCACAAAAAAGTGTAGAGCAGTTAAGAAAACATGTTCTAAAAGAAGATACAGCCCAACAACCAACTGCTCCGATTCAAACAGGCAATACTGGGCTTGATGCTTTAGCTGGAATATTGTTAGAGCAGGCAAAGAAAAATATGAGTACAAAACCAGAAGTAAAAGAAAAAAATAGCTCAGTTGATATCACACAAACCGCTGAGGTAGTTGGAGCAGTTGTTTCAGATAAAACCAAACAAACAGTCCAAGTTGCAAAACAAATTAGTAATGGCTTTAAAAAAGGCCTTAAAAAATAAATATATCAATAAAAAATTAAATATTAACAAAGCAAGCTCTAATTTATTAGGGCTTGTTAGTTATATAACTATTCTTAAAATTATTTAGACTATTGGTTTTAGCAACCCACCTCATATATAAGATTATATAATATTTTATTTGGGATAAATCTAGTATTGAGGAGCTTTATGCATTATAAATATTTTTATATAAGTGGTGGGAAAATAAAAAAATATTTCATATTTTATAACTTGATTATAATCAATTGTAACTAGTATTTTTAGTTATAGAATCACGGGTGGTTAATTTTGTTTAATATATTATGGAGTATAAATTATGGATATGTCACCATTTATCACACAACATGCAGAAGCCGCAGGCGTTATCGGTGAAATAGAAACTTTGATGCAGGGCGGAACAGTTCAAGATGCAGACAAGATTAGAGCTTTACTGTCAACTCTTGTTGGCAAATTGTCAGTTCATCTTGCAATTGAAGATAAAAATATATATCCAAAGGCAAAGGAATCTGAAAATGCCACCTTAAAAGCGCTGGCAGAAGAAATGGAATCTTCTATGGCTGGGCTAGCACAAGATTTAATGGCATATTCAACTAAATGGGCATCTGCTATAAAAATTAATGAAAATACTGCTGAATTTATAACAGAAACCAAAGGTGTTTTTGATGCACTGAAAAAAAGAATAGAATTAGAAGAAACAAAATTCTATCCATTAGTTGCTGAAAATATGTAATAATTTATATAATTTCTGGGCCTCTGTAAGTAAAGACTTCTATTTTTTCCTTTTTACCGTTTATGCTTTGCACGCCCAGAGATTGTAGTTTTTTGCCATTTCTTCCACCAAGCAATCTTTTGAAATATCCAGATACTAGTATTTTAGTATTTAAGTTTTTATTTAATTGTTCTAACCTAGCAGATGTATTTACAACATCGCCATAAATACCCAAAAATAGTTTTTCTTCGCCCAGTTGACTGACAACTATTCGCCCTGCATGTATGCCAATTCTAAAATCTGGGATATATTCATAGTTTTTTTTATAAATTTCCCTATATTTATTTATACGTTTACGCAAAGCAACAGTACTATTTATGGCTAATTTTGCATTTTCTATTCTCCACACAACCACCAAACCATCACCTGTGTAATTTACTATATCTCCTCTGTATGTACGAAATATATAACTGGCATCAAATATAAATCTTGATATTAGCTCCATACTTTTTTTGGGGGATAGTTTTTCTGCCATTTTAGATGAGCCAACCATATCCAAAAATAAAACTATTCTAACAGTTTCTACTGGTCTTTTATAAGTTCCAAAGAAAAAATGAAATACATGTTTTCCCCCTATCATATCTATAATTTTTAATAAACTAATTGTAATTGTTGGAATAAAAAATGACATTAAAATTACTATTAAATAAATTTTAAAAGGTATTACTTCTAGTAACCTCCAACTATCATAAATATTAAATGTAACAAAAAAACTAATAATTACCGAAGTTATCATAAATAATAAATAATAAGAAAAATGCACCACTGGATGTAGCATTTTTATTTTTTGTCCAAAACTACTACGTCCCACTTCAAAATAAATCAGCCAACAGCCAGAATATATGACCCAAAATGTTATAGGAATACTTATATTTGACCAAGAATAGCTACCCTCAATACTAAAAATAGCCAGTGAAAGTAACAATGTTAAAATATATACCATTAAATATTTATGGTAATAAATAAATATCAATATAAATATTAAAATCAGCTCTGATGAGTAAAATATTTTAGCATATATAGTAGGAAAATCATAATAATGCACAAAAATAGCGGGAAGCGCAGTCAATATAAATGCAAATATTGCCATTAACATTTTTATATTTATTGAGCTCATAAAAACTCCTGCATTATTTTTATTATTATCTCTCACGCAGTGCAGTTTGTGAGGCCTTAATAAATGGTTTTAATATATAATCTTTGATAGATTTTTTGCCTGTTATAATATCCACGCTAGTGGTCATACCTGGAATAATTTTATATTCTTTTCCTGCTCTTTTTAAGCTTGTTTCAATAGTTCTTACCTTAACCCTATAAAAGCTATTTCCTTCTTCATCTGCAATGGTATCCGCACTAATATCTATTACTTCTCCATCAAGTCCACCATATACAGAAAAATCATAAGCTGTAATTTTTATAATTGCTTTTTGGCTAGGATATATAAAAGCAATATCTGAAGGTCTAATTTTTGCCTCTATCAATAGCTGGTCATTAAGCGGCACAATTTCCATTATTGGGTCGCCTGGTCTAATAACTCCACCAATTGTATTTACCTTTATATCTTTAACTGTGCCATATACAGGAGATTTAATTTCTGTTCTTTCATCTCTATCTTTGTATGCTGTAAGTGCTTCTTTTAAGCTTTCAAGCTCTGCCCTTTTTTCTGCCAACTCTCTTTGAGCTTTGGCCCTAAAAGCGCTATTTTGTTCTGTTAGCCTTTCTTCTGCCTCTCTTACAGATGATTTGGTTCTAGGCAATGCTAGACGCAAACCATTTAGCTCTGATTGCTGTTCTGCTAGTTGTCTTTCTAATTGTACTAATTCAATTTTAGGAGCTGCACCCTTTGCTACAGCTGGTTTTATCATTTCATGCTCTTTTTGAGTTAGCCTAATTACTCTAGATAAATCAGATATTCTTTTTTGTAGCTCTCTTACCTCTTGTTTTCGTTGTTTTAGTTGCTGTTCTAAAACGTTGCTTTGGCTTTTTGTTTCTCTTTTATTAGCCTCAAAAGCACTAGTTTCTCTACTTACAGCATCTGGAGCTTCTTTTACTAGTTTTTTGGAAAATTTAGGAGTTTTTCCCTCTGCTTCAGCCTGCAATCTTACAACCGTTGCAAGCAAGCTTAAATATCGTTTGCGATTAGATAAATATTCAGATTTTGCCTGTACATTTCGCATACGCAAAATCACTTGTCCTGCTTTGACAACATCACCTTCTTTAACCAAAATATCTTCAACTATCCCACCTTCTAAATTTTGGATAACTTGTACTTCACTAGATGGAATAACCTTACCTTCTGCTCTAGTAACTTCATCTAATTCTGTAAAGCTCGCCCAAATCGCAGCTATAATAAAAAAAACAGCTATACTATATAAAAGCAAATGTTCATATTTTGAAATACCGTAAAGAGAACCTTCATCACCATATTCACGAGTAATGTCCATTTTTCTTAAATCTTTTGCGCTATATTCTTGCTCTTTCATTTATAACTACCACAATATTATTTATTTTTTTTCTTTAGGCGCTGAAAATTCTCCAGTTTGTAATCTATGCAATACATCATTTTTAGGACCAATCGCAATTACATGGCTTCTATCCATCAAAATAAGTTTATCTACCAGTCCTAAAACTGAGCTTTTATGAGTAATGAGTATAATTGTTTTTCCTTTACTTATATTATTTATATGATTGTATAGTCTTTTTTCAGAGCCTGGATCAATTGATGCTGTTGGCTCATCTAAAAGCAATACTGGCGGGTCGTACAAAAGAGCCCTTGCCATTGCAATTGATTGTCTTTGCCCACCTGAAAGCAATTCTCCCCGTTCCCCTACTTGTGAGTCTAATCCTGCCTCAGAAAATTGAAGAAAATCCATAACTCCTGCCATCTCAGCTGCTCTTATCACAGCACTATCCGGTACAGTTTCATGCCCCAGCGTAATATTTTCTCTAACTGTTCCGTAAAATAAATAAGGTGTTTGTTGCACAACTCCAATAGTTCTACGTAAGTCTGCAGGATCAACTTGCCTAACATCTGTACCATCAAGCTGTACAGAACCGTTAGTTGGTTGATATAAATTCAATATTAGTCGCTCTAATGTCGTTTTACCTGAGCCAACCGCGCCTATAACCCCAACATGCTCACCTGCTTTTATATCAAAACTAACATTTTTTAAGGCAGGTATTTTTTGTTCGGGATAACTAAAAGTTACATCTCTAAAAGAAATATTTCCTTCAATTGCTGGTTTTGATATGAAAACATGCCCTGCTGGTCTTTCAATAGGAGTTTTCATTAACTCTTCTAATCTTGCAAGCGCTTCTTTAGATTGTCCCATTTTGGTCAACAATGCTGCCACTTGTGCAAGAGGCGCCATTACCCTACCCGATAAAATCACACAAGCAATTAAAGCCCCCATAGATGTTTGCCCATCTGCAACCAAGTAAGTTCCATAAACAACAATTCCAACACTAGACATATTAGCCGCAAATGCAGCAAAATTAACTCCGAATGCAGCTAGTTTTCTAGCCTCCATAGAAGTCGCAGATGCAAGCTCTACTATTTCTTCCCATTTTCTTTGTACATATCCTTCAGCCGCTTGTACCTTAATAGTTTCTAGCCCGCTTAAAGTTTCAAAAATAAGACTGCTTTTATGCCCACCTTCTTGCATTGACTTTTCAATTGCTCTATTTAAAGGCTTTTGCAAAAACCAGCCTACTGCAAGAACAATAGGTACAAGAACAGCAGGTACAACAACAATACTGCCACCTATCAAAAATATTAAAAACAAAAACAGCAAAATAAATGGAAAATCTACAATTGCAACAACAGTTGAAGATGTAAAAAAATCACGTATAGTTTCAAATTCTCGCATATTTGCGGCAAGAGCCCCCGCACTTTTCGGACGTGCCTCCATTTTCATACTTAACATTTGTTCAAAAATCCTAGCAGATATTTTATTATCTGTTTTTCTACCAACTGCATCTAAAAAATAGGCTCTTAGATTTTTTAAAATCAAGTCAAATATATAAACAATACTCACCCCAACAGCCAAGGCCCATAGACTTTCAAAAGCAGCATTAGGCAAAACTCTATCATAAACATTCATCACAAAAAGTGGGCTTGCAAGGGCAAATATATTTATCAAAACTGCAGCAAGCAAAACTTCATAGTATATTTTTCTATGTTGCCATATAGCTCCCCAAAACCAATGTCTAGCTGTTTCTTGTCTAGTTTTAATACCAGAACGCTCATCCAAAATAGCACGTGGCCTTATAAAAAAAGCATAGCCCATATATTTTTCAGCTAGCTCATCAATTGCAATTTCTACTGGAACATCTGGGGTTTCTGGAAATATAACCTCAACACTATTTTTACCTACTCTACGTTTTAAAATACATGCTTGGTCAGAATACAAAACCAATATACATGGTAAGTTAGGTGCAGAAACTAAATTTTCTAAAGGACGATGCACCATTTTTGCAGTAAGTCCCGCCCTGTCAGCGGCTCGTATAAATACTGCTGGAGTTACAAGGCCCTCAGTTGGAACTGGCAAGCCAGCTGCAAGTGCAACAGGGGTAACACGTCGCCCATAGTCCCCCGCAAGTAACGCTAAGGATTCTAGTAAAGAATCATCTAAAGAAAATCTCTCCGCCTGTAATGGCCAAGTTTCAGAAATATGTTTTTTATATCTCCTATCCTGTTTATCACTAGCAGAGGATTGCTCCATTTTCTGTTTCGATTTTTTAATTAGGCTGTCTATTTTTTCTTCAAAATCAGTAGAACTGCCGTTAACATCTTCGGCTTCACTGTCGGATAATTCTCCAAGATTCTTATCATCGGAAATAGACAAGCCTAAAGCACCTCTCACTTTTTTTATCAGTAATATATTTAATTAGCTAAAGAGGCCTCAATTGGACGTTCAACCCCAATAGTTTCCAATAAACGACCCTGTAAAGCAAGCACCCTATAAATACCAAAAATTTCAGTATAAAGAGCGTTCACGTGACTACTTCTAGATACAAATAGCTCATTTTGCGAATCAAGCACATCAAGTAATGTACGCCTGCTTAAGCTAAATTGATCTAAATAGACATTTACAACTTTTTCATTTGCATTTGCTTGCTCTAAGAAACGCACAGCTCTTTCAGAGGCTGCAACCATTCCAGCCCAAGTATCACGTAAGTTTTTCTCAACCTGTCTGGCAGCCTCAGCCCTTTTTTCTTTTGCCATAGCATGTCTATATATGAATTCTTGCTGTCTTGCTTTATCAGCCCCGCCACGGAACAAATTCCAGCGAACAACGCCCAAAGCGCTAGCTCTTCTATCATCACCCTTGTATCCATTTAAATCATTGCCATAACTGGCGTTAGCCTCAATGGTTAATTTTGGATAAAGAGGAGAACTCGTTTTTAAATATTCATTTTTTGCCACTTCAATATCTGATTCAAAAATTGCTAAAGTGGGACTTTGAGTAATTGCAATCTTAACTGCTTCCTCAATATTTTCAGGTAACGCATCTCTTGGTACTTCTGGAAAAATAAGATTACCGGGCATATCACCAACAGTTTTAATAAAAGATGCCTCTGCCACACGTAAGTCTTGTCTAATAGATGCCTCTACCGCCCTTGCAGATGCAACACGTGCCTCAGCTTGCGCAACATCGCCATCTGTAACTGTACCGGTTGCTGCACCCTCACGAATAGTTTGCATAATTCTTAGATGATCTTGTACATTTGCACGAGAAATAGATAGTAAATCACGCTGTCTTAATACTTCTAAAAAGGCTTCTGTAATATCAAGAGCAACAAATTCTGCGGTTTCACCGACTCTATGTGCAGTTGATTCCACCCTTGCTTTTTGGCGTCTTATTTCACCGCTATTGTTACTATATTTGCCACCGTCCCATATATCTTGAACTATTGTTAAAGATGCACGATTACGCCAGAGAGTTTCATTATCAATTATTTTTGTATCAGTATTTTCAATACCACTTTCACCAGCAAAATCAACCGACGGCTTCCAAAGAGCTTTTGCTTGTTTTAGTTCATTATCTACAGCCCTTCTATCATTTGCAACAATTGCATATTCTGGATTCGTTACAACCCCTTTTGCAATTGCTTCTGCCAGAGTAACATCTTTATCTTCACCCATTGCAAATGCTGAAGACGTTCCCACAATTGTTAAAAAACCTATAAAACCAAGTTTTAGAAGTCTTACACTCCATTTACTACCCATCGTTTTTTTCCTTTCACTATCAAGGCTATAAGGGATATGTGTGACACCACATACCCCTTTATACTAAAATATATCACATCATGCAATCAAATTACCACCTGATGTTAAATCATCAACATTAAGTCCAGTTACACCATCTAAAACAGCTACAGTTTCAAAGCTTGTGCCATTTCCGCTAGTGTCCACTTGAATTAAAGTATTTCCTCCTTGTTCTGTCAACTGTACAAAATCAGAAAGATTATCTGCTAGAGGATCGTATCCTTGTAAAACATTTTGAATGTCAAGAACATCACCTGCAGATTGATCAAAATCAACGATTGTATCAATACTTCCATCTTTAGTTAAAACGAAAGTATCAGAACCACTACCGCCAATTAAAGTATCATTACCTATATTTCCAAGTAATTCATCATCGCCTTCTTGTCCATACAAAACATCATCGCCATCACCGCCACTTAGCTTATCATTACCACCCAAGCGACCCTCAGCATTTCCGTCTAAGGACTCAGCAGCTAATAATTCAGCATTATTGCGTATATATTCTATAGTATCCGCTCTGGTCCAGTTAGGATTAGTTGTACTTTCTCCAGCCTCTAGCCTTGCAAATACTTCCCAACCTGTACCAACACCTGTATTTAGACCATGAGATGCAGCTAAATCATCAGTAAATACCGAATCACCAAATATAACATCATCACCACTGCCACCAACAAGTGTATCATTTCCAACAGCATTTAAATCAATTAGTGGATTAGTTGCCGCTAATTGAGCATCTAAATCATTTGGATCAGTAACATTTATCGCAGAGCCAGTTGTGTCTATCAAATCAATATTGGTAATTTTATCTCCAATATCAATACCAACACCAATTACTTTATCACTCAAATTTTGTAAAATTTGAACTTCATTACTACCGTCCCTAGTACCCAATATTTCTGCCATAGAAATAGCTTCTCCACCATTTATAGCCTTACTATTATCATTTAAATAGTGGTTAGGAACACCATCACTTAAAAAATAGCTAATATTGGTTGCACCATCTAAAGCTTCGTTACTCTGTAGCCAATCAATACCAGACTGTAAACCTGATTCGTAGTTTGTCCAACCTCTACCATCTAAGTTATTTAGATAGTCGATCGCATCACTAAAACCTTGCGCATCAGTTACAGTAAACGTTTCTGCATTTCTTGTATATTTATTAAACGGAGTTAAATGAACCTTAATTTCACCATTTTGATAATTGCTAAACTCTGTCAATAAATTACTAATTGCATCAACCATTAACGATATCTTAGAGTCGCTATCCGAAGAACTACCCATAGAACCACTAATATCAAGTACCATTAAAATATTATAATCTTGCTGTTGAGTAGTTATTGTTGCCCCACCAACATCACCAATTAAAACATCAGACACAGCCGAACCTACAATAGTGCCACTACCATCTCCAACTTCATAAACCGTATTTGATGGATCAATATCATTTGCATTACTTCCTACAATCAACTCAGGATTAAGACCATCAAATTTTAACAATGCTGTCGCCTCATCTCCGTCCGCATCAGTAATGACATAGGTAAATTCATCCTTAATATCTGGAATAGAATGATTGGTAACTTCAACATTATTAAGTAAGAAAGATGCCCTTTCTAAATTTGAATTTTCAACAGAATACATATCTATTTGAACAATTTGCTCATCTGCACCAAAACTACTTGCATCAAAAACAAAATCCGCCAAACCATTAGGAGTAAAAGCAGGAAGTTGTAATTCCATATAAATTGGGGTAGTTGGGTCACTTGCCAAATAGACCTTAAAATCTATCCCATCACCAAAGTTATTAGGACCTATTTCCGCAACTGTAATTTTTACATTATCAGCAGGAGCAAAATTTACTTGAAGAACTTCACCCTTCCATATCTTGCCACCATTAATTCCAGGGCTTCCACCGGTGCGAACTCCGATACCACTACCAGCATCTATAGTTTCAACCCATGATAATACACCTTTACCAATATTTGGATTAACAGGATCGCCAACGCTAACTGTAATGCCGTTATCAGTAAAAGAACTATCCCCTGCGATACAATCTCCAGCATCTGGGTTAAGTTTAGATACAGTCTTAGTTATAATATCATCGTTCAATACATAATCATAATTACCATCAGAGAATATTTTTAACTGACCATAATTTCCATCAATTATTGCAAATCCTCCTTCGGGAACTGTAACTTCATTGCCCGCAAAGATAACCTTATTTACAATAGTTGCATCATCTTGGCTTACAGTATCAGCAGCACCAGCCCCACCATTCAAACCAGTAATAACGTTACCGCTAGTAGAGCCTAAAGACACATCAAACAAGTTAAAGTCATCTCTAGCAATTGGACCATCATCATCTATAGTAACGGTAATGTTGCCACTACCAACATCTCCATCACTGTCAGTTGCAGATACACCAAATGAAATATTAAGAGCATCATCTGGATCATTTGTATTTGGATGATCAATAGCTTCAAACTGAGTAAATTTATAGTTACCATCTGTTGCTATTTGTAAAGTAAATGCAACTGTTCCACTACCAGCAATTGTACCAGTATAAGTAGAGTTTGCAGCGTCATAAGAAACATTTATTTGATTTCCATTAGAAGTTAAAACAACACTAGAAGTAACATTGCCATTACCTGTAATTGTACCAGGCACATCAGAGCCAAAATCAACTGCAATATTATCATTTACAACCAATGCACCAGATGAAAGATTAGTTTCATCAACTGCAATTGTATCATTTGTAACAACTGGTTCATCATCAGGTTTAACATTTACAGCAATATCATCAGTTACGGTGATTTTATTATCAGTAAAATCAATCTCAGAGCCAGAAAGATTAACTTCTTCTGCGGTTACCGCTACAGTTAAATTAAATGTTCCGCTAAAATCATTTGGGGGAGTAATTGTAAGACCGCTTAAGTCAGCAGGAGTTAATTGCCACACTCCACCACCAATATCAGTACCGTTATTTAAGCCTGCACCTGCGGGAACATTAGAAATTAAAATATTGGTAATTTCCTCAGAGCCATCTGTGTCAGTTACTGCAGTTGTAATATCAAGCGCAATTGCTGTATCTTCCACACCACTTGCGTCATTTGTAACTAGGTCTGGTCTATCAATAACCGCATCGGTTATCACATTTAACGGTGCCGTACTTGTTGCAGTATCACCATTTGATATTTCCGTTGAAGTAACAGTTACAGTTAAATCTGGCACAATATCAGCATCGCTATTTGCAGGAGGAGAAATTGTCGGGCCAC
>JALTWL010000317.1:0-20716 GCA_027047045.1 Micavibrio sp. | reverse complement strand
TTAAAATATTAGTAATTTCCTCAGAGCCATCTGTGTCAGTTACTGCAGTTGTAATATCAAGTGCAATTGCTGTATCTTCCACACCGCTTGCATCATTTGCAACTAGGTCTGGTCTATCAATAACTGCATCTGTATAAATTGAAATATTATCAGTTACAGAAGATGTTTCTCCAGTACTAGGTCTAACAGAAACTGCTGTAATTTCTAAAGGTTGCGACATATCAGCATCGCTATTTGCGGGAGGTGATATAGTTGGACCAACATTTAATCCTGCCCCCGCAGGTAAAGTTATACTCCAAGTTCCATTTGCGGGGCTATATGTACCACCGCTAACAGATGTGTCAACCGTCCAAGCAGGATCAAAACCTGCAACTGTTACTGTCAAAATCTCTAAACCATTTGTATTGTCTGGTTTTATATCAAAAGATAAAGCAATAGAGCCATCCTCCATTACAATTTGGTCTTCTGCCTCTATGGTTGGTGATTTTAATGGTGGGAGCTCATCTTCTGGAGCTTGTTCATAATATTCTCTTTCTGGTACACTATATTCAAGAGAAGTAGGGTTAATAGGACCAACAGCATCAACAGATTGCAAATCTTCACTCTGAAAAGCACTTTGAAAACCAAAACCTGTATTTGTTGGATTAGCCCCACCTTCTTCACCAGCAGCAGGTTCTAATTCACCCAACTGCTCAGCAATTGCCGCCATATCTGGTGTGCTAGGCGCTGTAAATTCAGATAAAAGAACAGGACTTCCATCTGTAGAAATAAGGTTGGTATCGCTCACCGTGGAGTAATTAGGAATAACTATAGCCCCCCCATCAGCAAATTTTATAATTAGATTATCATTGACAATTTCTGTTTCTTTGGCAGCCTCTGGAGAAAATTCAACTGTATATTGTTTACCATCATCTAAATTCCAAGTAACTGTACTGCCAGCCTCAGGTTTTGTTATTAGAACGACTGATGCGCCATCGTTGCCCCCTTCTTCTTGTACAGTATCTGGTGCTGTATAAGTCAAGTCAGTGGCATCAATTACTGATTGCTTTTCAAGCCCCCCCATATCACTAGATGCAACATCAACCGCAGTAGATAGTTTAGCCAAGAGATTGTCAAGCTGTACTTTATCTCCATCTGTTGTGGTAATATCAATATTGGCATTATCCGCTAGCTTACTTGCATAATCAGTAACAACTATAGTTGAACTATCATCAAATAAAATAACCAAGCTACCTTCGGGGCTCATAGAAACTTGCTTAACATTTTCTAGAGAAAAATCAATCAATACAGAATTTGCACCACCAAATTCTACTTTAAGTACCTCACCCGCTGTTGGCTTTGATAAAATCATACCGTCAACCAAGTTTAAATTTTCCTTTGCCATGACCAAATACCACCTTTATCTTTCAAAATTAAACTTTGCAATTACTAACGTCAATAACCTCAAACAGCTAAATTGTAAAATAAGAAATATAACAAATAATTAACCGATAGCAATAATTTAAAAATTATTTATCGATTCTTTTTAATCTAGCAAATTAGAGTCTCAAGTTAAATTTCTAGCATTTTTTTAACATATTGTCAAGCAGATATTAGAGAAACCAAGCAACAAGCTTATCTTCACTTTGAAGAAGGCTAAGTAGTGTCAATGTCTATACAGTTTTTCTCGTCTTTTTCGTTCTTTTCTATCATATATCTTAGTAGATAGCATATCAGTCATATATGAGGCTGTTTCTTTACCAACTGAATAAGGCTCACCAGAACTAACACTAGCAAGACCAGCCACAAATTCAAAACTTTTCCTAATAACCCTTTTAATAAACATACAACTTACAATAACTAAAATAAATATTTTACATTTTGCAATGCAAACATCCATAACACAACCCTCGCGCCATGTCAATAACATACCGCAAATTCAAAATAATTGAAAATTTAAGATGCAAGTCGATCTTCTTTTTTGTATTTTTTAGCAAAAAGGCATTTTAGAGTCAGCTCTATTTCTATTGCCATTAGTAGCTTAACCAAAATATTCATGCTTTTGGTTTCTTTGTATAGCCCATATAACCGTTAGACCATAAACTATCGGAAAAATCCATTTTTTGTTTTTTTGCCCCCAATAGGACGTAGCCACAGAGTTTTTTAACATGTCTTTTTCAACAATAAAACATATATATTTATCTGATGTTTCCACACGCCCCATTTAAATGTAAGTTTCACGGGCTGAGTGTAAGTTATTAAGACTACTTCCTGATATTAGCTCTATAGAACCTGTAAGCATTATTTTCTCCTTAAAAATATTCATTAAACATATATACACCCCTATATAAAAAACGAATTTACCAGAGAGAGAGCTGTCAATAGTTTTTTTAAGTTAATATCATAAATATTTAAACGACTTATTTTTTTGTGCTGCGTACACACTTTGTATGCTAAGTTCCAACTTCAAAGCTGCAATTAGCTTCATGGCTATATTGCTATTAAATTTTTTCTTAATTATATTTATACTGTTAAAAAGATGCTTTTTATCAATTATACCTAGCTCACAAAGAATAGAGTTGTTAAATATTTTATCCCATTCAACATTATTTTGTAACATCGTTTGTAAAGTACCAATTAGGCTTTCTTTGGGTAACTGCTTGATAAAATTTTCACTCCACCCCAATCTTTTTAAGGCTTCGCGACTTATGTGGCGGTTTTTTCTCCACTCGGCAGGTAAAAATTTACTAAATATTTGTACCTCAGCCGCAGCAAGAGGATTTATTAGCCAAACACCATGCCTTAAATAAAGAAAACTAAAAGCATTTGCCATATCTGATACCGATTCAGCCGCATAACCATCAGGCCAACGTAGCTCCCCAAATTCTGGGGTTTTTGATTTAAATTTTTCAGATACCAGTGAAAAACCGTAATATTCTTCCCTACTATTTCCAGGGGACATAGCTTGTCTTGGTTTTTGAGCATCTTTTATTAGTTCTTTGTCGGTAAGCATACCTATTTCATCTCCGCCCACCCCAGTGGTTGCCAAACTAATACCAAGGTATTGCATTTTTCTAGCAAGCATATTCTCTGCAAAATCAACTTCTGATTGGTCAGTCCACCATGCATATGATTTTAGAGAAAATCCCTCATCAATTTTATCTTCCACATTAGGATAATAATCATTACAACCAAGATGCTTTAAAGTTTCTAGACGCATATCTTTAATTGCTTCTCTATTTTTATCTATTCCACAATATCCAAATGTGTTTAACTGATTGGGAAATATTTTTTCTTGCAAAAAATATGCAACTATACTTGTATCAAGCCCACTGCTAAGTATAGAAGATACCTTACTTGAAACAATAGGCCTGCGCACGATATTTTGAGATATAATATCATAGAATGTATCTATAGGATCCACCCCATCTTTCAGAGGAACAGCTTCAATTGGGTCAATATGCGGTGGTTTTATAATTTCAAAGCTATTTCTTTTAAAAATAAGATGTCCGCGCTCTAATATACGGAAAAGATTTTTAAAAGAAGTTGTTTCCTTGCGACACTCCAAAAACTCAAGCTGGCTTATAGTAGCTTTTATATTTAACAAGTCTGAAATATCTAAATATTGATACAACTCTACAGGATCCCAATGAAAATATAAAATATTATCTTTTGGAAGAACAAATAATGCGCAAGTATCCTGATGATTGCGTATTACTTCTATGTGGTTATCTATTTTAAACTGCTCAATAAAAACAGATTGTAAAGACCAATTTAATATTTTTACCTTTAATTCCTTATATTCTTTTTGAGATATAGTCTGTCCGTAATAATTATCGGCTATAGATTTCTCAGTTATATCAATTTCAACAATAATACATATTTTAAGGCTATCTGTTTCAACTGTTCCTATTTCAATATATTCAAAATGTGCGGGCAAAAGACTTTCAAAGGGTGATATATTATATTTTTTACTAATATCAATATTACCAGAAAACATTACAGATAGCCTTTTAAAATATTATTACTATTTTTAATTAGATATATAAAATCTGCTCATCACTTCCCCCAACATAGAGCTTTTCCCCATAGTTACCCGACTGCCATCACCAATTTTTAAGCAAAGCGCGCCGTCAAAAATATCAGCAAATTTAGCAAGATTTGGAACATTTATTTTCCCTATTGTCATTTCTTGAGCTATTGGCATTTTAAATCTTTTTGTTGTAATTTTCAATTCCATATTTTTCTCCTTAAAAATATTCATTAAACATATATACACCCCTATATAAAAAACGAATTTACCAGAGAGAGAGAGAGAGAGAGCTGTCAATAGTTTTTATAAAATTCTTACAATATAGCTATTTTAAAAATTATTTAGACTATTGATTTGAGCAACCTCTCTTTAAAATAACATATTCTCCAATGTGGGATTTTATGCAAAATTACGATTGGGCAGAACTAATGTTGGGAAAATTTAAGTATCATAAATATTTTTTATACAGTTGAATAGGAAAGTAAAAAATATCTAAATACCTTTGAACTTAGTTATAACTACCCACACAACATACGTTTTAATGTACCGTCTTTTTTAATGAATTGATGTTTTAAGGCTGCCAAAATATGTAAGATTATTAGTCCTATTAAAATAAAACCACCAATTTCATGTATTTCTTCAAATAATTCATGTATATCGTGATTTTTTCCAATTAAAACAGGTAGCTCAAATATATCAAAGAATTTAACAGGATAGCCCCCAGATGATGATAGCAACCAACCAGAAAGCCCCATGCCTATCATAAATAATATAAGTAATATATGGGCAAATTTTGCAACAAGCTCTTCTTTTTTACTTGGCTCACCCAACATTTTGGGTGGGGGGCTTATAAATAGCCACAAAAGTCTAAACAGACCAAGCCCTAAAATTAAAATACCAAGTGATTTATGTAATGCATACATTTCATACTTAAATGGTGTTTTTTCCAAATCCTCCATATAAAGGCCAAGTGCAATTATAAAAATAACAACAATCGCTGTTGCCCAATGTAAGATTCTGCTAAACACACTATAAGAATTTTCTGTATTTTTAAAGTATGCCATATTTTTTTATTCTCCTAAAAAATTTAACTTATAAATTTGCCTTTGCGTATGCTAGCATGTTATTTTTTACTGTCAATGTTTCAAAATAAATTGGGGTTAAAAATGTTTATACGTTATTTCGTGATATTGGGGATATTTTTTATATCAAATTTAGCCATAGCAGATGAGATAAAACCACGCACAGCAATTGCTATGCATGGCGAAGTTAAATATAAATCAAACTTTAAACATTTAGAGTATGTTAATCCTGATGCTCCTAAAGGTGGTAGCTTAAAACTCCATGTAATTGGCAGTTTTGATAGTTTAAATCCTTATATTTTAAAAGGAAATCCTGCAACGGGAATGGGGCTTGTGTATGAAACTCTACTTGTTAGCACTGATGACGAAGCATTTAGCGAATATGCAAATATTGCTGAAAAATTTGAAATGCCAGAGGATAGAAGCTGGGTTAGATTTTATATAAATAAAGCTGCTAAATGGCATGATGGCAAACCAATTACAGCTGAAGATGTTAAATGGAGCTTTGATACATTGATTAGCAAAGGCAATCCTTTTTACCGCGCATATTACGCCAATGTAAAAGAGGCAGTAATTGAAGACGCTCATACGGTAAAATTTAATTTTAATGTTAGCGGTAATAGAGAACTTCCCTTAATTATGGGGCAAATGCCAGTTTTCCCAAAACATTTTTGGCAGAATAGAGAATTTAACAAAACCTCGCTAGACGCACCACTTGGCAGTGGTCCTTATAAAGTCGAAGAAGTTATCGCGGGGCGCTCAATTACTTTTAAAAGAGTTAAAGATTGGTGGGGCAAAGATTTGCCTATAAATAAAGGGCGCTATAATTTTGATGAAATAACTTTTACTTACTATCGTGATGCACCTGTTGCCAAACAAGCCTTTTTTGCAGGTGAATACGACTTTATTCATGAAAATATCGCCAAAGATTGGGCAACATCCTATGACGTACCAGCTGTTAGAGAAGGCAAGATAATAAAAAGGGAGCAAGCTCACCAAAGACCCGCGGGTATGCAAGGCTTTGCTTATAATATTAGAAAAGATATATTTAAAGACAAAGAAGTTAGGAAAGCGCTAGCTTATGCGTTTGATTTTGAATGGTCAAATAAACAATTTGCCTATGGTGCTTATAAAAGAACAAAAAGCTATTTTGAAAATTCAGAACTAGCATCACATGGTGTGCCAACAGGTAGAGAGCTTGAAATTCTAGAGAAATTTAAAGACCAACTTCCGCCAGAATTATTTACAAAAGAATATGCACCTCCCAAAACTAGTGGTAATGGTAAGGATATTAGAAAAAATCTGCGAATTGCCAAACAGATATTAAAAAAAGCAGGCTGGACGTTAAATAAAGATACTGGAAATTTAGAAAAAGATGGCGTTCCTTTAAAATTTGAAATCTTACTTGTTAGCCCTGCTTTTGAAAGATGGGTAGCACCCTTTATTTCTAACCTAAAAAAAATTGGTGTTGAGGCAAAAATTAGAATAGTAGATAGCAGTCAATATCAAAAAAGAGTAGAGGATTTTGACTTCGATATAATTGTGCAAACTTTTGGGCAATCTTTATCCCCTGGTAATGAACAGCGAGATTTTTGGCATTCTTCAAAAGCAGATGTTAAGGGTTCAAGAAATGTAATTGGCATTAAAAACCCAGTTATTGATGAGCTGATAGATATGGTAATTCATGCCCCAAATAGAAATGAACTTATATATAGAACACGGGCTTTAGATAGAGTTTTACTTTGGAATTATTACGTAATTCCTCAATGGTATAATAGTGTTTTTCGGATTGCTTATTGGGATAAATTTGGACTTCCCCAAATAGCACCAAAATATAATATAGGATATATTGACACATGGTGGAGCAAATCACCTTAAATATAACTCCTGCAAATGAAAAAAATATTCATGATTTTCTGAGTATCAACTCAGAAGAAAATATTGATTATTTTAAAAAATGCCTAACCGAGCAAAAAGTAAAAAACAGAGTTTTGTATATTGCTTATCGGGATAAAATACCAGTTGCTTATGGGCAATTGGTATTTACCCCTAGATATAATTTCTTCAAAAAAATGAAAATTCCAGAAATACAAGACCTATTTGTTAAAGAAGAATATAGAGGCAAAGGAATTGGACAAAACTTAATTGAATATATAGAGCAAAAAGCAAAAAATTTAAATTTTGAGCATATCGGAATTAGCGTATCTGTTAGCTATAAATTCGGCACAGCTCAAAGGCTATATATAAAAATGGGTTATATCCCAGATGGTTTTGGAGTTGTATATAGTAATAAAAGAGTAAATTTTGGTGAATACAAAGCAGTTGATGATTTATTATGTTTAAAATTCATCAAAAAATTAACATAGATTTAGTAATATTGAGTTTAAAATCAGTGGTGGTAATAAATATAGGTGAATTTAGATGCTAGGCGATAATTTAGAAAAAAATCCAAATAGAAGATATAGACAAACAAGAATTGTTGCAACTTTGGGGCCTGCTAGTTCTGACTTTGACATTATATCAGAGCTATATAATAGGGGCGGAGTTGATGTTTTTAGATTAAATTTTAGCCATGGTAGCCACAAAGACCATAAAGATAGAATAAAGCTTATCCGCAAATTAGAAAAAGAAATTGGGCGACCAATTGGAGTTTTTGCCGATTTGCAAGGTCCAAAAATTAGGCTTGGCGTATTCAAGGACAAAAGCATAGAAGTAAAAAAAGGGCAAGTAATTAGATTTGACCTTGACGATGTCGCAGGTGATAAGAAAAGAATTTGTCTTCCCCACAAAGATGTTATAGATGCTCTTAAAGTTGGCGCGCATTTGTTAATTGATGATGGCAAAGTAAAGATGCGTGTTGTCAAAAAAGGTGATGGCTTTATTGAGGCTGAAGTTATTGCTGGTAAAAAACTCTCAGATAAAAAAGGCGTTAATCTACCAGATATTATTTTACCCACCTCTCCCCTAACTCCAAAAGACCTAAAAGACTTAGAAGCAGCAGTTAGAATGGGAGTCGACTGGATTGCACTTTCATTTGTGCAAAAGCCAGAAGACGTGGCAGAAGCACGGCGTGTACTTAATAAAAGGGCAAAATTGATAGTAAAATTAGAAAAACCATCAGCGCTTGATTATTTAGAGCAGTTAGTTGACATGTCAGATGCGGTTATGCTAGCGCGCGGTGATTTAGGAGTAGAAATCCCAGCAGAACAAGTACCAAGCGTACAAAAAAGAGTGGTAAGAGTCGCCAGAAATGCTGGAAAGCCTGTAATAATTGCAACTCAAATGTTAGAGTCTATGATAAGCTCTCCCACCCCGACAAGGGCTGAGGCCTCTGACGTTGCAACTGCAATTTACGATGGAGCTGATGCAATTATGCTATCGGCTGAAACTGCTGCGGGCGACTATCCGGTGGAAGCGGCCGAGGTAATGCGAAAAATCGCCTATAATGTTGAAACAGATAAGCTATATCGAAAAATAATGGACGCAGAGCACCCAGACCCAGAGGAAACATCAGCCGATGCCATTACTGCAGCAACTAGCAGAATTGTAGATACAATCGGCGCCGCTGCCATTGTTACTTATACCACAACAGGCTCAACTGCCCTTAGAACAGCACGTGAGCGTCCAAGCGTTCCTATAATGTGTTTAACTGAGGATTTATCTGTTGCTAGATTAATGTCGCTTTCATACGGAGTGCACGCGGTTCACACCAAAGATGTTGATAATTTTGCCGATATGGTGGAAAAAGCAACAAGACTTGCTAAAAAATATAGTCTTGCCCAAAAGGGGCAGAGGCTTGTAATTACTGCAGGCGTGCCGTTTGGAACACCTGGTAGCACCAATATTCTTCGTATTGCTTGGGTCAGATAGCCATCACTATCATAAAATACTTGTTTTTTATTTATCATATTTAGTATAAGTAAGATTATATTATTTCACTATGATGTAAATGAGTCGCAACATGGACAAACAAATAAGAAATGAAAAATGCATGGATAGCGCCGATATACAAAAAAACTCCCCAAAAAAAGCAGGGAAAAAAACTAAGTTTTTAAATAAATATTATAAAAAATTTGGTAAATATTCATTTGTGGCGTGGATTATCTATCAATCAGTTAAAGGAACACTAACTCTTAGCTTTATTTGGGCACCAATGATTTACTATTGGTTTACCCACCGATAAATTATTCTTACCCTGTTAGCTTAATTGCATAAAATATAGTAGTAAATATAGAAATTATAGAAAATTAGACGATATAGCTAATTTCAAAGGTATTTTCTATTTTTCTGGCGATTATGTAAAAATCTTTGCGCTAATTAAAACTTCCCTATACTAACCCCCTCAAAAAAATATGTGATTTTGCATAATTTGAGGAAAAGGGAGGTGCTTTAACAACCCCGCCCCATAAGAGCAATTAAAACAGATTAAACAATGGATTACAGAGTGTTTCAACTAGCTATCTAAAAAAGCCCCCCCAATTTTAACAATAGCTATAAAATATCTTTGTTTAACAATTTGTTGGCAGGCGTTTTTTGCCTAATTTAATTTTTATTTTTTCTGGGCCATCTCTAAAATATCTTGCAAAAGTATTCAATAAAAAGATTGTTCCCAAACCACCACCCAACAAACCAGTAAATGCCGCAGCCGCATAAGTAACAAGAGCCTTATCTGATATAGCACCAAGCTCTTTGTTTATAGCAAGAGCAAGCGAATCTTTGTTAGTTATTTTACCTTCACTTAAAATTTCTGCTGCAGTTTCATCTAACATAAATACCGCGTGTCTAATATTTGTCGTAAAGTTTGTGTCTTTAATTTTGTTATTTTCCACATCAACGAATTGTAAAATATCTTTATATAATTTTGCAAAATTCTCCTCACTTAGCCCAACACCTTCTTCACTGATACCAGTTACATGCATATCTGTTAAGGTAGATTTTTTGGCACTGGTAAAAGCTTCTTTTAATTGCTCTAATTCTTTTCGTTCTTCTGGGCTTAGTTCTGTGCCAAATCCCTCAGCAATTTCTGTAGCTGCCTCTATTTTTTTTATTTCTATTTTTTGTTTTTTAAGATCGTCTATACGCTCTGAAAATTTGGCTACTAGCTGTTGTTGGTCTTTAACCGTGCCAACCTTATCGTTTAACCCATCACGTTTTATTGTTTCAGAATCTAGTGCAACAAGACTTCCAAAAGCAAGAGTAACACCAACTGCAACGCTTGTCATTAAAATGGCATCTCCATCATTTTTAATAAGTCTATTGGCAACACTCCGAAATGGATTTCTTATAGTTATTTCTTTTCTTTTAGCCATGATAAATAATTTCCTACTTAAATTTTAGAATCGCTAATAAATATTCACTTGGCAAGTCTACTATATTCCGTATATTATGTCAAGTAAATATGCTGAGCTAATGGTCCAAGCAGAAATTTTAATAGTCATTTATATAGCTATTCTTAAAATTATTATTGGTATTAAGCAATACCCCCCTTCCCTTAACGCGGCGCATTATGCAAAATAGTCTTTAAGGTAAATCTAGTATTGGGAAACTTTAAGTATCGTAAATATTTTTCACACAATTGATAGAAAAATAAAAAATGTCTAAATATATCTACGATACTTAAAGCTCCTCAACGCTAGGTTTCCCCCTAAGTATAATTTTACATAGTCTTGCATATGTAAGAGGTCAATTAAACCAATAATAATTTAAAAAAATATTAGCATGGAGGTGGCGGATTATTGCCATTTGGATATTTAAATAATTTCTTTAAAGATTGGGGTGGAATATTATTTTTACTACTTTGTTTGCTTGCATTTTTATCAAAATTTTTAGCTAATTTTTTTTTTCTCTCAAAAGTGCGTAAAAATCTATCTGCCTTTTTTAAAATCAAGTTACGAATATCATCTGCCTCTAACCAGCTTTCATGTTTTGCCCCATCAAGAGGCATAATTTCACATTTTGGCATTAATTTTGCCGCCCGTTCTTGCGCAGGAATACTAACAATTTCATCTTGCTTAGGCACTAACATTAAAATAGGAGTGTCAATTTCTTTTAAATAATCTTCATCATTTAAAATATCCATAGATTTATATGCCTCATGTAACCAGCCATAAGTCGCATCACCTAGTTGTAGCTTAGGATTATTTCTAAAAATATTACCTGCTAACTTAAACCTAGTTGGAGAAGTCGTACATTTATTTCCCTTAAAATAAGCATCTTCCCAATCTTTACCACCTGGAACATATTTTGTCGCTTTACCACTATTCACAGCATGTTTTGCTATCAACTTAGAAGCGCTACTGGGAAGCGCCCCTGTATTTATGTCCAACATCGGCGCATTAACAATAGCGCCATCTATTTTATTTTTATTATCATGCAAATAGCGAAGTGTAATATGCCCCCCCATAGAGTGAGCATTTATAAGTAACGGTTTGTCTTTATCATATTTTACAATTTTATCTACAAACTGCTCTAAATCACGAATATGAGCATCAAAATCTTCACAATGAGCTTTTTGTGGTTCATTAGGCAAATATCTCTCAGAGCCACCCTGCCCACGCCAATCCATTATCCAAACAGCATATCCTCTATCTAAAAAATCATTTATTGTTTCAAAATATTTCTCAGCCGTTTCCCGAAAACCCGGTAAGATAATTATTGTACCTTTTGTATTATTTTTATCTTTAGGCGATACATGACCGTAACGAAGAGTAGCCCCATCACTATTTTTGAAACTGTCCCATTTAAATCCTTTGGGCTTATTCCAACCTTCTCTCAAAATAAAAAACTCCCATATTTTGTATCTGAGTTAGTATCTCACATCAATATATAGGAATAAAGAAAAAAATTAAAAATTTTTTAACTTTTTAAATTTTGGGAGATTTGTTGTTTTTATGAATAGAATTTTTTGCCTTATTAGTAATTTTACTATTGTAAAAAGCCCTTTGCTGTTTATTCATAAATTTATCTATTTGTTGCCACCATTTTTGCCTAATTTGCTCTCGCTCAGTCCAAATACCATGATGTGCGTCTTTTATTTTAACAAGTTTTGCATTTGGAATATATTTTGCAGCTCTTTTAATTGCTTGGCTACTAACTAGAAGATCGCTCTCAAACAGTCCAAATAAAATGGGAGTTTTAATTGACTGCAAACTCGCCTTTGAGCGTATCTCTTTGGTCTGTTTCAATATAGCCCGCGTCCAATAAAATGTAGGATCGCCTATTTTTAAACTTGGGTCTTTTTTAGCAAAATATTGATGTATTTCCATACGAATTGGCTCTTCTTTTTTTAGGCTTTTACGCACTTTTTTTATTCTTCTGACTATATTGTTATTTTTACTAGTACGCCTATTCCCAAGCCCAACCCCACAAGCCAAATGAACTAAAAATTTTGCCACTAACTCTCCTTTACGAGTAAATTTTGTATCAACAAAAGGAGCAGCCAAAATAGCTGCTGTAAAATCCACCTCATGATGTTTCATATAATGCAACGCCATCTGCCCCCCCATAGAGTGGCTAACTAAAAAAATAGGCTTATTTTTATCGTATTTTACAATATCATGTCTAAATTGATGCAAATCTCTAACATTATTTATAGGAGCATTTTTGGCAGGTATTTGTGGGTTTTTATAGTATCTTTCAGAACCGCCCTGCCCCTGCCAATCCATTATCCAAACAGCATATCCTCTATCTAAAAAGTCATTTATTGTTTCAAAATATGATTCTATAAAATCTGCATAGCCAGTTGTAATTATAACTGTCCCACGAGCAGTTTTTTTAGACTCCGCATGTCCATATCTTATCTTTTTACCATCTTCATTGGTAAAAAACTGAGGGAATTTAAATTCCTTTGGTTGTTTAAATCTATCAATATTTTGCTTTTTCATATTGAAATACATATCATATTTTTAAATATATGTAAACGAGTTTTAATATTCTTGTTTATTAAAAATTTACATTTTACAAATACTATCTTAGATGGGAAAAATTAGGTAACTATTTTATAAAGGTATATAATAAATGATAGGTCGTGTTCTCTCAGTAACTGTATCGGATTCAAGTGGGGCAAGTGGTATTCAAGCAGATGTCAAAACTATGCTTGCCTTTGGTTGTTATACCACAACGGCTGTAACTGGAATTGCCGCTCAAGACACGTATGGAATAAAAAATTTCTATAAAATAGATGCTGGATTTGTTGCAGAACAAATGCGACTTGCCTTAAATGATATTGGTGCAGATGTTATAAAGACTGGTATTTTAGGTAGAGAATCTATTATAAATTCAGTATCGGATGTCTTAGATGATGTATTAAACGAAGATTATATAATTGTAGTTGATCCTTCAATCGTTGGTAGAGATGCTAAGGCATTTTTAAGTAATGAAGCAATAGCCACCCTAAAACGTAGATTGCTTGTAAGGGCAAATATCCTAACTCCAAATAGACGAGAAGCGGAGCTTTTAACTGGTATTGAAATAAAAGATTTAGATGACATGCGACATGCCGCAGAAATGATGATAACTTTCGGGGCAGAAGCAGTATTTTTAAAAGGTGGGCAACTAACAGATAGTAAAGTTATCAACTTACTTGTTTATAGTGGTGGTGAAGAAATTTTAGAATCACCAGTTTATAAGACCAGACATATTATGGGGGCTGGCTGTACTTTGTCTGCAGCAATTGCGGCTGCTTTATCTGATGGTAATTCACTTTTGAGCGCAGTTGAGCGAGCAGTTGACTTTTTAAACTCATCTATTGAGCAGTCCCTTAACCTTGGCAAAGGTATCGGTCCCATCAATCACGGTCATAGCATTCCTTATGATATTTCCTTTAAATAGGAGAATTTTATAGTATGAAAATTTTTTTAATTTCTGCCCATGATGTTGAAAAAGCAAAATTAGCAGAAAAAAATATCAAAAAAAAATACTCAAAATATGTAACAGAGGATATTTCTACTGCTGATGTAATTCTTGTGCTTGGAGGAGACGGCACATTACTCCACGCAATGCACAAATCCATGAAAAGTGGTAATAATATTCGTGTATTTGGTATGAATAGAGGCTCTATTGGCTTTATGATGAACGGCTATAGTGAGGATAATTTAATCAAAAGGCTAAAATTAGCCCACAATGTTACCCTTCATCCCTTAAAAATGTATGCAAAAACAGTAGATGGTAAAGAATATGAAGCATATGGAATGAATGATGTATCTTTGCTAAGAGAAACAAAGCAAACAGCTAAAATTAAAATTATTATAGATGATATTTTAAGAATGGAGGAACTTATTTGTGATGGTTTAATCATTGCCACCCCAGCGGGCAGTACTGCATATAATTTATCTGCAAATGGGCCAATTATTCCTCTTAACTCTAATATACTAGCTTTGACTCCTATCAGTCCTTTTCGCCCTCGCAGGTGGAGCGGCGCTTTACTTCCCAATAATTGTACAATTGAGCTTAAAATTATTAAACCAAAATATCGCCCAGTTAGCGCCGTTGCCGATTTCACAGAAATTAGAGATGTTGCTTATGTAAAAGTAATTGAAGATAAATCAATTAAAATCAACCTAATGTTTGACCCAGAGCTAAATTTAGATGAGCGAATTAGAAAAGAACAATTTACCTTTTAACACTAAACTGGCGTTATTTTCACCCCTTTAGCATTTGTAAATGGCTTATTTGCTTGCTTTTCAACTTCTGGAGCAGTAGTTTCCTTAGATGCAAATTTACTCTCATAAGATGCTGTTTTTTCTGCAGTTGCCCCACATTGTTTTTGGCTTGGCTCATCATCATCTACCCAATCTGACCAGCCTGTATCATCTGTATTTTCCCAAGAAAAACTACCATCTTCCCTTAAAAGCGAATCTTTCTTATCACTTGCGCAATCTTGACTTTGCTCATCAACAAGAGCATTATCTGTAACGCCGAATTTACTAGTACTGTCTGCAATTTTTGTATTTGAGTGAAAATCAAAATAGTTACTAAATATTGTTGGAGTACCTTTTTTCTCCATTTCCATTGTTTGGGTAGCCGCCTTCTTAATCCAATCCTGATTTTCTGCAAAATATTCATCTGTAATTAACCGCATTTGCACAACTCCGTTTGAGTCCTTAAACGCATATATATCCATAGACCCCTCTATTACCTCTCCACCAAAGTCTTGGTTTGCAAACCCAATTATTATTCCAGTGTTAGAATTTCCACCTTGATTGTCTAATAAATTCAATATATTTCCTGCACCATTTTTTAGTGCCGTATAACCAAAGCCTTTATCACCACTATCATAAATTCCAACAGGTATATGATCAAGAAAATCAGTTTTTCTATAATCATCCATATCAATAACACGAGTACGAATTGTACCATCATCTAGCTCATGAGTATAAAGTATTTCGTTAGTATTGGGAACTATGGTAGCAATACCAGATTTTGCATTTGCCAAGCCACTTTCTACTGATTCTAATAAGCGTTCTTCTAGTATTCTATCTGTATAACTACCATCTTTTATTGCTGGAAATTCCTCCCAGCCTTTAAGTTCTTCTGTGCCAACCATATCAGCTACTTCAACTTGAGTGCTAGTTACATTGTTGGTGTAGCTACTTGCACTACCTGCATTAAGTTCTGGTATTTTTTGCCCACCTAGCCATTCTGTCTTTCCAAGCTCTTTCATGGTTGCAATAGCTACCTCTGGATTTGCCTCAACACCTGCAAGCCCGTGATATTGAATATAGGCTAAATCCACCTTAGCATCAATATTGCCAGCCTCAGCCGCTGCTTCATATAATTTTAAAGCCATGGCTTGATCAACTTCTTCACCACCACGTCCATTGAACAGCTCAAAAGCTTTTGTTTTTAGCTCGTCTGAATTCAAGTTAGAATATTCACTAGGTAAAGTCTTAGCCGCAACCACAGCTTCAGCCTTAGTCGCAGTGACATCAGCCTCACCTGCATCAACTCCACCAATATTATTAACTGTACCTGTATTAGCACTACTATCATTGACCACACCAGCGCTAGTACTAGATAATGTTGTATTTGCAGTGATATCTGTAGTCATATCTGTGGCCATTTCCGTATCTATCGCGCCAATAGCCGTTATTTTCTCATTTATAAAATCAGCAGCCCAATCAAAACCACCCATTCTAGCTGCAATACCCGCTGCTAAAGCCCCAAGTAATAATCCCGCATGGAATTTATTTTCTTTCATTGCAGCAAAAAACTTCTTTCCAAATGGCGCTTCTTGTTCTTTAGCCTTTTGAGCTAATTTATAACCAGAATAAGCAGCAAATATAACTGGCACTGCAACTGCTGCCACCGCTGGACCTAGTGCTGCTGTTAGAGCCGTTGATATAGTCATTTTCACTGCTAAGGTTGCTATAGCTGGCACAACAAAACCAGCGACAGCCCTTGCCATTCCCCCTGCTCTGTTTAAAT
The DNA here is from genome assembly GCA_027047045.1 of Micavibrio sp. Taxonomy (GTDB): domain Bacteria; phylum Pseudomonadota; class Alphaproteobacteria; order Micavibrionales; family CSBR16-224; genus JAJFGX01. The sequence goes on along the minus strand of JALTWL010000317.1, from coordinate 4,198 downwards.
CTTCAGATGCACCAATTGGCGCAATTGCCCCTGCCTGCCCATAGATACTGTCCCCAACTTGTAAAGCTTTTGAATCATCATTAGCGTTTGCAACTATGGCGGGAAGATTTTTACCGTTTGGTATATTGTTATTTATATCTTCAGAAGTGGGAAGTTTGTTCCTCCGCCTAAATTCTTCCATTATTTTTTGTGATATATATTCTGCCTCTTTATCTTTATTTTCCCTTATCAGTTTTTCTAATGTTGCAAAATCTATTAAGTTACTCTTATCTTTTTCTTCATCTTCTTCTGGAAATAAATTTTTATTTTCTAAAATAGAAGGTACATTATCTATATCTTGTTTATCTCCATCAATCTTTGCCATTGTCATTACATGACCGCTGTCATTTATTAAGGCAATTTGCTCTTGAGAGGCAATGCTTTCATATATCTCTTTTGGCACATTATCACTCAAAGCAATAGACATCATATCTTTGCCATCTTGAATAATATCAATCTTTCCTGCGGACAGTTTTAACTTATAATTACCACCACTTACTAGTTCTTCTGGTATAGATATACCAAGCAACTGATTACTATCATCTAATATTATTTCTGCATCTTGTATTTCTACTTTTTTTTGTGGTCTGCTTGCCATAGTATAACTTCCCTATAAGTAAAATAGTTACAACCATATATATTTTTTATAAATAGATGCTAACAAAAAAAAGTTTATACTTTGTTAACATAAGACAGCTATTTACTCTGGCATACTATCTGTTTGCCTTAAGGCCTCAGACAAAATAACAGCGCAACTAATTGCAACATTAAAAGAACGTGTATTTTTTACCATTGGAATTTTAACTGCAGCACAGGCTTTTTGATGGACAAAATCAGGCACACCTGAGCTTTCTCTCCCCGCTAGGATAATATCATTTTTTTGAAATTGAAATTTTGTATAAATTTGAGATGATTTGGTCGTCATTAAAATTATTCTTAAATTATTTTCACTTACATATTTTTCAAAATTATTCCAGTCAGAATGTTTTATAAGTTTTAGCTGTTCAGTATAATCCATGGCTGAGCGTTTTATTTTTTTATCATTCATTATAAAGCCACAAGGCTCAATTATATGCATTTCCACCCCAAAACATGCGCAAAGACGCATAATTGTGCCTGTATTTTGAGGTATATCTGGTTGAAAAACTGCTAGTTTCATATCTTTTAGAACCATAATTTTGTTTATTTAATATTGTGCTTAAGCTATTATATTTTTTTTATAAAAACAAGCACACTTAGATAAGCTTTGCCCAAACTTTTTATTGGAAATTATTAAATGAATTTAAAAACTCTATTATTTATTATTATTTTTATTGAAGGATATGCAGTTTTAGCGTCAGAGCTTTTAGCAATGCGCCTAGTTGTACCTTGGGTTGGTAGCGGAACAGAAATTATCGCCATTATAATTGCCGCAGTGCTTATGCCTTTAGCATTTGGTTATTATTTTGGTGGACAATATATGGGAATTTGTAAAAAAAACTCAAAATATTGCTCAGTTAGAAAAAAGCTCTTATCAAACTTAAAAATCTCTGTTGTAATACTAACAATTGGCCTTTCATATATAATGATAGAGATGTTTTTTGCAATATTATCCAAAATTGGTGTTGGAAATAGACTTATACAAACATCTATATATGCCTCTATATTTCTTATATATCCCGTATTTTTACTGGGGCAGACTATTCCTTTGATTAGTAACTATTTTTCTAAAGCATCTCTTTCTGAAATGACAGGAAAGATGTTGATGATTTCAACTTTGGGTTCATTTGGTGGCTCTGTTATATCAACCGTTGTATTTATGAGTATATTTGGTGTTCACAATACCGCTATATTTGTAATATTGCTCTTATGTATATTGGTTTTTATAATTAACAAAAAAACATGGAAAGAAAATTACCTTTTTGCTATTGCTATTTTAGCTTTAGCTATATATCTAAATTCTCCTCAACAAATGAAAATATCAAATATTGTTGCCAATAATTCGTACAACACAGTACAAGTCATAGATATTAAAGACAGCACAAAGATAATGTCTTTGAATGGCAATTTTTCCTCTAGTTTTAAAAAGGGTGAAGGCGGAATTTACAATTACGTCAAATATATTGAGGGTAATTTTATAAAACCAATTATGGATAAAAAGCAAAAACCTAAAGATATATTAGTTATTGGAGCGGCTGGCTTTACAGTTGGCTGGAAAGATAAGCACAATAACTATACATTCATAGATATTGACCCTGATTTGAAAGAAGTTGCTGAGAAAAATTTTTTAGAGGAAAAAATATCTCAAAATAAAAAATTCGTTCCAATTGCAGCCAGAGGATTTTTAAGACAAGCAATAAATAATAATAAAAAATTTGATTTAATTATTATGGACGTTATGGCGGGAGGCTTAAATATTCCCGAGCATTTACTGACTTATGAATATTTCCAACAGGTTAAAAAAGTATCAAAAGAGGGTGGTTTTATCGTTATGAATATAGTAACTGCAGGTAATTTTGACAATGAATTTGCAATTAGGCTAGATAATACACTTCGCTTGGTATATCCCCATATGAATAGGGTGCCTCTTCATGGTATAAAAGATAATTTTAATTTTTGGGCTTCTGCTAAAAATAAAGAGGGGCTTTTCACAGCAAACGTAATTTATAGCTACCACAATAATCCTAAAGCCGATAAAGATAAAAAAATCTACACAGACAATAAAAACACCTATTTTATAGATAAATACTAACTTTTAGAGCTAAGGATATGAATTTTTTGTTATTCTTTATTATATTAGTTGAAGGTTATGCGGTTTTAGCATCAGAGTTAATTGCAATACGTTTAATTATTCCTTGGGTTGGTAGCGGAACTGCAACTGTGTCTATAGTTGTTGCCGCAGTTTTAATGCCTCTTGCCATTGGCTATTATTACGGTGGTAAATATAAGAATATATGTGCTCAAAATGGGCGCGTTTGTAGCGTTAGAAAGAAGCTACTCTTTAATCTTAAACTATCAATGTTTATTTTAACCATTGGGCTTTCTTACGTTATTTTAAAAGTATTCTTTGAGGGTATTTATAATTTAGGATTTACAAATAGAATAGGCCTTACATTTTTATATGTGGCTATATTTATTGTGTATCCAGTTTTTCTTTTGGGGCAAACTGTGCCTCTTGTTAGTAATTATTTTTCATCTCATAAATTATCAGAAATAACTGGTAAAATACTAATGATATCTACGATAGGATCATTTCTAGGCTCAATTGTTACAACAATTATACTAATGACATATATCGGTGTGAATAATAGCGTAATTGTTGTTATTGCCTCTTTAGCACTTTTAGCCTTACTTATCAGTAAAAAAAGCAATTATAAAAATCTAGCAACTATATTTTCAATATTGCTACTTGCTATTTATCTAAATGGTCCATGGCAAATGAAAAAATTAAATATAGTCAACAACAACGCTTATAACACTGTTCAAATAACAGAAAAAGGCAAAGATAAAAATATAAGAATTATGGCTTTAAATCGTGGTAACTCATCTGGTTATATTGAGGGTAAGGGCAGTCCTTATGGATATGTTAAATATATAGATGAAATCTTTATAAAACCTCTGCGTCCACCAGAGCCACCTAAAAAAATACTAATCATTGGGGCGGCAGGCTTTACAATGGGAATTTTTGATAGATACAATAGATATACATTCATAGATATTGACCCAGACTTAAAAGATGTAGCAGAAAAACATTTTTTAAAGGTCAAACTACATAAAAATAAAAACTTCATTCCTCTGCCAGCCCGCGGTTTTTTGACAAAGGCAATTACTGAGAATAAAAAATTTGACCTAGTTATTTTAGATACTTTTAAAGCAGGAGCTTTAATACCAGAACATTTACTAACGCGTGAGTATTTTGAACAGGTAAATAAAGTAATCAAAGATGGTGGTTTTTTAGTAATAAATACAGTTGCAACGATGAATTTTATTGGTGGTTTTTCTAAAAGACTAGACAACACAATAAGGGCAGTATTTCCATATATAACAAGGCAAATAATTTGGGCTAATAATAATGCGTGGCTACTAACCAACAATGAGCAAAATATTCATATAACAAATATAGTATATAGTTATTATAAAGAACTAAATGGCTATATTGACCACACAATATACACAGACA
>JALTWL010000316.1 GCA_027047045.1 Micavibrio sp. | reverse complement strand
AAATTTTTCCTTCCGCATAGAGCTGTCTGATTTTTGCTTTTTCCTTATTTGGAAGTCCAGATGGCATAGGGCCTGCAGGAATAAAAATTGTCGGCAAATTCCCAAAACAAATCGTACCAATTAAAAGACCTGGCACAATTTTATCACATATGCCAAGGCAAAATACACCATCAAACATATTATGGCTAAGGGCAATTGCGGTTGACATGGCGACCGCTTCCCGACTAAAAAGAGAAATCTCCATACCATCTTGTCCCTGTGTTATACCATCACACATTGCAGGCACACCGCCTGCAAATTGCGCAACGATACCGTATTTTTTAACCTCATCTTTAATAATTTTAGGATAGTCAGCATAAGGAGCATGTGCAGATAACATATCATTATAGGCAGATATAATTGCAAAATTTTTGGCCTTATCACTAGCAAGTAATTCTTTTTCCATCTTTGGACAAGCAGCAAATCCATGCGCCAAATTACCACAAGCAAGCGCGGTTCTATTTGGCTTGTTATTTTTATATTTTTTTATTTTTTCTAGATACTTGTGTCTTGAACTTAAGCTTCTTTTTTTAATTCTATCTGTTACTTCTTGAATTTTATCATTTAATTTTGTCATTTTTAAAAGCTTTCTTTAACTTTCCGCATAGTAGATTGTAACAGGGACTATGTCTTGATGCAGTATATAGCTAATAGGATATTTGATTGTTTTTTCTTCTTTTGCCTTTTCATATATATGCCATTTTTCTTCACCAAAGAATAGCAATTTTATATGTCTTGAGCTAAGCAGTGTCTTTAACGTCATAGTTATTCTGGCTATATCTTGATTTTCTCTAATAATTGGCATTGTCAAAGAAATTGTATCTTGCCCTAAGGCTTTGCTTGTATCTGGGCTATCTGGAAATAGTGACGCTGTGTGCCCATCACCTCCCATACCGAGCAAAATAATGTCAAATGGTTGTGGTAGTTTTTTTAGTTTTTCTTCTGTTTTTTGCCAGCCAGAGCCTTTTATATCACCATCACTTTTAAGACCTATAAAATTGGCTAATTTAGCATTATTTTGTATTAAAATGTCTTTTATCAATTTTTCATTGCTATCATCAGAGTGTGTATCTACCCATCGCTCATCACTTAGGCTTAAGAATATTTTTCCCCAATTGAGTTTGCTTTTTGAAAGTAGTTTATAAAAATCAATCGGAGAAGTACCACCAGATAGCAACAAAGATGCTTTGCTACAGTTACGAGTGGTATTATCAACTATCTTAATAAAATCATTTAACAATTCATTGTTTGCATCTAATTTATTTAAAAATTTTTTTTCTATTACATTCATTTTTTTGCCTAATTGTTATTTTGTTTTAAATAGGTTATCAATCTCTTTTGAACCGTTGCTACCTGCTGGATATTTTAACATTTTGCATTTATCCCAAGCATCTCTAATTTTATCAATCCACGCCCAAGAGGCTTCAATTTCATCACGCCTGACAAAATATGTTTGTTTTTTATTGATTATATCTATTAACAATGCCTCATATGCATCTTTATTTCTTGCATTATTGTCACTTTTATCTAGGGGGGATTTACCACCAAATATTTTATCAATAATATCTGTTGGTGATATATTTATTTCTGGCTGTAGGGTTAAACTTAATTTTGGTTGTAGTTCAATTCCTAACACTCCTTTAGTTGATTGTTTGAAATTAACATTTACCTCTATTTTTCTTTCATTTAGTCTTTTACCAGTAATTAAGAAAAAGTCAGTATTTTTCCATCTGTCATTGTTAATATTTGCTTTAACTGCGACAAAAGTTTCCCCCAATCCTTTTGCTTTACCTTTTATTTCATCTAAATAACCTTTTACTTTTTTACCATCTATGATGCCATTTGTATATTGAGCTTTTATAACATGCTTGCAAATATTTTCATTTGTGATTGGGCTTAAATTCCTGACTATTTCTGCTTTTTTATCTCTAATTTCATCATGGTCGTTAGATTTTGGATTGTCTATGGTGAGCAATGATAAAATTTGCATCAAATGATTTTGCACCATATCACGCAAAACACCTGTTTTGTCTAAAAATTCAAACCTTCCTTCAACACCAACTATTTCAGATACTTTTACAGTTATAGATTCTATATAATTATCATTCCAAATTTTGTCTAATACGTTATTTTGAAAGCGAAAATCAAGCAAATTATGTATAGATTGTTTACCTAAATAATGGTCTATTCTATATATTCTGTTTTCTGGGAAGGACTCTGCTATTAAATCATTTATTTCACGGGCTGTTTTTAGATTTTCTCCAAGCGGTTTTTCAACTACTATTCTTGTATCTTGGCTGTTAAGTTGAAATTTTTTTATATTGTGACAAATAGGGGCAAATATTGATGGTGGGACTGCCATATAAAATATAGTGTCTGTTGCATGTCCACCTGCAAGTATTTGACTTAAATCCCGCCAATCTTCTTCATTTGTTACGTCTAGTTTTTTAAATTCTAGTAATTTTTTAAACTTTTCCCATATGGATATATCAAAATCTCCTTCGGGAAGATATTTTTTAAGAGATAATAAAACTAACTCTTGATATTCTTGAGAGCTTATATCACTTCTGGCAATAGCAATAATTCGGCTATTATCTGATAGTATTTCATTGCGATATATATATAATAAAGCAGGCATCAATTTACGCATTGCAAGATCACCCGTACCACCAAAAACAACTAAATCTATATCTTTTTTTGACATTTGGAATAAACCTCAAATTAAATAATTACCTAAATAGATAATGGCAGGTAAAAAAAACTTGTCAAGTTAATAGCTATATATCAAATATAAAGCTTGACGTGCTATTTATAATATGTTTAATGGTTCTTGAGTTAGTATAGCTCTTTGACGACTTAAATATCTAAGAAATATTTTAATATTTCTTTTGACTACGCCGACGTTCTTTTTTGTTTTTCAAATAATTTCGTTTTTGGCGTTTTAGTGTGGCATAAGATTTGAATACAAGCTCTAAAATGTCGCAGCTATATGCATATTTGTATAAAAGCTGTATTTATTTAAAGTTCTTAAATTTGAAAGGAAATTATTATGAAGAACGGAATGGTTAAATGGTTTAATGTAAATAAAGGTTACGGATTTATTGAGCCTGAAGATGGTGGCAAAGATGTATTTGTACATATTTCTGCTTTGGAAGCTGCGGGACTTCGCTCTTTAGATGAAGGACAACGCGTAAGCTTTGAAGTTGCAACAAATAGAGGTAAAGAAGCCGCTGCAAATATTAAATTATTAGAAGCAGCTTAAAAAATAGTTTTTAAAATATCTGGCAGTAATTTTTTTTAAAGAATCTTGCTGTCGGATATTTTATATTTTAAAAAAAATTAAGTGAATAGTAAGATAAGTCGTAATATAATAGAAAGTATTACATCTTATCTTATTGTTTTTTTCAGTCTAAATTTATAGTTTATTATTTTTATAACGAGTTTTTATGTTAGAAAAAATAAAAAAAATAGATGCAATAAAATTAACTATAATTGTTGGTCTTTATTATTTAATTGGACTAAATTTTACTTTAGTAAGTAAGATTTATAATATTTTAAATATATCAGAGGGCTTGAGTGTTGCCTTTATAATTAGTGTTCCCATTTTTTTTCTAGTAGTTTTTATTTTTATATTTACACCATTTATATCTAAGTTTATTGCAAAACCAATCTTAATTTTTTTCTTAATTACTAGCTCTGCTATAAATTATGGTGCATATAATTTTGGTATAATATTTAACCAAGATATGATGCTAAATATATTTGAAACAACAACTAAAGAGGCTAGTTCATATTTAAATATAAAACTAGCTATTTGGCTATTTATAACTGGTATTTTACCCAGTATTTATCTCTTGATTGTTAAAATTGAATATAAGCCTTTTTTAAAAGAGGTATTAAGAAAATTATCATTGATGGTTTTTTGCTTATTTGTTGTCTTGGTAATTGCTTTATTTTTCTATAAGGATTATGCATCTATTGTGCGAAATAATCCTAAATTACAAAAAGATATCATTCCAACTTATTATATTGCCAATAGTTTTAAATATATCAAAAATACTTTTTTTAATACTAAAATACCCTATAAAAAATTGGGAACAGATGCTGTTCGCATACAAGATAGTAAGGACGAAAAATATCTGTTTATTGTTATTATTGGGGAAACTGCTAGAGCTAAAAACTACCAATTTAATGGATATGGCAAAAAGACTAATTTTTATACAAGTAATATAGAAAATCTGATTTATTTTAATAATGTTATATCTTGTGGAACTGCAACTGCTGTTTCACTTCCCTGTATGTTTTCTATGATGAATAGAAAAAATTACTCCAGACATAAATTTAATTTCCAAGATAATTTATTAGATATTATAAAAAATGCAGGATATAGACAAATATGGATTGATAATAACACGGGCTGTAAAGGAATTTGTAAAAATATAGAAAGCTACGCCACATCAAAAATATCAAAGTTAAATTGTAAAGGTGAAGATTGTACAGATGCTATATTTTTAGATATTTTTGATGAAAAAGTTAAATCTATAAATGGTGATGATGGGGTTATTTATTTACATTTATTAGGTAGCCATGGACCAACATATTATAAACGATATCCTAAGGATTTTAGTAATTTTGAGCCAACTTGTAATACAAGTGATTTGCAAAATTGCACGAAAGAAGAAATTGTTAATACTTATGATAATACTATTCTCTTTACAGACTTTGTTATGGCTAAAATTATTGAAAAAATAAAAAGATATACAGATAATTATTACGTATCTGTAATTTATATATCAGATCACGGGGAATCATTGGGAGAAAAGGGGTTATATCTTCATGGTATGCCTTATGCTATTGCTCCTGATGAACAAACACATATTCCTTTTATGATGTGGTTTTCAAAAAATATGATAAAACATAAAAAATTTGATATAGAATGTATAAAAAATAAAGCTAAAACGGGTGTGTTTTCACATGACAATTTATCTCATACAATTTTATATTTACTGGATATAAAAACAAAAGAATATGATAATACAAAAAATATCTTTGAAACTTGTAAGAAAGTAAATTAAAAAAAAATGAAATTACGTCAAGAAATAGGCCGTAAATTGATACATTTAAGCTCTATTTGGATGGTATTTATTATCTATTTTTTAGAAAAAGAAGAAGCCTCTATATTTTTTGGGGGCTTACTTACCATATTTTTTATTTTTGAATATTTAAGAATGTCTAATAATATTATTGCAGATATTACGTGCAAATATTTTAGCAAAATAATGCGTTCTCATGAAAATATTGTTGAATTTAAATTTAGGGGGCTAACGGGTTCATTTTTCTTTCTTTTAGCTGTTTTTCTTAGTGTTTTAATATTTAGTAAAGAAGTTGCAATATCATCAATATTGATTTTAATTTTTGCTGATACTATGGCAGCATTAGTTGGAAAATATATAGGTAAAAGAAATATTTTAGATAAAACAGCAGAAGGATTTATTGCATTTTTTATAACAGCTGTAATTATTTTATATTTTTTTTATGATATAGATTTTTATAGAATTGTTATAATTGCTTTCATTGTTGCATTTGTAGAGTTAATTTCCAGCTATATAAAAATAAATGACAATTTATCAATAACAATTACAGCTGGAATATTAACGACTATATTGCTGATTTAAGTACATTTATTATTAGAATTTTTTTTATCTTCTTGGGTATCCGCATTATCTGAAGGTGGTGTGGAGGTATTATCTTCATATTCTTCATCAAGCAATATGCGTTGTGATACACCTTCGATATCGTCATATTGCCCGCTATTCATAGTCCAAAAAAAGGCAATCAGCCCAATTAAGGCAAGCAACATAGATAGTGGTATTAAATATAAAAGAGCACTCATAGTAGTTTTTTTATCTCTCTATTTACTTTGCGATTTAGACGCATACTATTCATTATAACAGTTATAGAAGATAAAGACATGGCAATTGCAGCAATTAGTGGTGTTATAAAGCCAGCAAAGGCAAGTGGTATCGCAAAAAAATTATAAGTAAAGGCAAGACACAAATTTTGCTTAGTTAAAAGAGTGGTAATTTTTGCAGTTTGCCAAGCTTCAATAACTGGAAATAATTTATCACTTTGAAATACTATATCTGCGGCATTTTGGCTAATCATCATAGCACCAGAATGTGATATAGAAACATCAGCAGTCGTCAAAGCTGGCGCGTCATTTAGCCCATCACCAACCATTAAGACTAAATTTCCCGCTTGCTTTTGTTTTTGTATTTCTTTTAATTTTTGGTCGGGCAGAATAGGGGCGATATAATCATCAACAGCAAGCTCACTTGCAATTTTTTTAACAACAGATTTTCTGTCACCAGATAAAATACTAGTTGTTATATTGTTATTTTTAAGTATTTCAATTACTTGTTTGCTATCTTGCCTTAAACTATCATCAAAAGTAAGACGTACGGGCTCTTTATTTTCAATGGCAAGCCAAAGCTCTATTTGACTATCATTTTGACTATGATTTTTTACATTATCTTTTACAATTTCCAATACCCAATTTAATTTTCCAAGCCTAACTCTTTTACCATTTATTACACTTTCCAAGCCATGTCCTGCTGTATCTTTAACATTACAATCAAATAATTTGCCAGAAAAATCCTTTACAATTGCCTGTGAGAGAGGGTGGGTACTATTCACTGCAAGAGATGCTGCGAGTTGCATATTTGCAGAGCTAATTTTATCCCCATTATTTAAAGTTAATTTACCAAGTGTCAAAGTTCCTGTTTTATCAAAAAAAGCATAGGTGATTTTTGATAATTTTTCTAAGCCATCACCAGATTTGAGTAATATTCCTTTTTTAAATAATCGCCCACTAGCAAGTACCTGCACAACGGGAACTGCAAGCCCAATTGCGCATGGACAAGTTATAATCAGCATAGATATTGCATATACTAAAGATTGTTCAAAGCCCGCTGACATTATAAAATACCAAAATAACAGTGTAATCAAAGCAAGACTATGCACAATGGGGGTATATAATTTAGCGACTTTATCAGATAAGCGAACAAATTTAGCATTACCTTGTTCAGCATTTTCCATTAAACGAATAATATCGCTTAGTAGAGAATTGTGAGAGGATTTTGTTACTCTTACTTTGATAGGATTTGCAATATTAATAGTACCCGCAAATATTTCATCACCTATTTTTGCAGTTTTAGGGAGAGTTTCACCAGTCAGCAAGCTTGTATCTATTTCAGTGATGCCATCTTCAACAATACCATCGGCGGCAATTTTTTCACCAGCCGCAACATTTAATAACATATCTTCTTTTACATCTTTAAAGGGAATATTTATATATTTGCCGTCTTTGTTAATAATTGTTGCTGTTCCCTCTAACATAGATAACAGATTAGCCGCCGCAGATTTTGCTTGCCCGCGGGCTCTAATATTTAAATATCTACCAATAAGTAAAAAAAACATCAACATAACAGCAGAGTCAAAATAAAGCTCATGCTCAGTTTGATAAATTAGCTGAAAAAGGCTAAGACCTGTTGCAAGTATCAGTGCAACCGATATAGGAACGTCCATATTTGTTTGTCTTTGTGATAAAGCCTTAATGGCAGAGCGAAAAAAAGGTCGCCCCGAATAAGCAATCGCAGGTACTGCAATAAGTGCAGTTAACCAATAAAATAACAGCTGAGTTGCATGCCCCATCTTACCATCAGAATTACTCCAAACAGCAAATGATAAAAGCATAATATTACCCATGGCAAAGCCAGCAACTGCAAGTGATTTTAAAATAAAACGTACTTCTTTATTACTACTGGCCTCGGCACTATCAGCTAAATATGGTTTTGCTTCAAAACCAAGGTCATTAACAGCTTTTAGTAGTATATTTCCAGTTGATTTTTCTCCCTCCCAAGTAAAAGATAGACGTTTAGTAGAAAAATTAACTCGTGCCATTTTTACTTCTGGAAAAGAATATAATTTATTTTCAATAGATTTTACACATGAAATACAATGAATACCGCTAACAACTACATCTAATTGATGTAAATTATTATCTTCTTTATCTTGTACGTAATTATTAACATCTAGCATATCTGCCACATAATATTATATGTTGAAAAAAACTATAGCTAGTTATCTTCATTACTTAATGGTTATTCTTTTTATATATTTAAATTCATCATTTTCCTTGTGAGCTTTTATATTTATATCCCAAATACCCTTTAAAGGAAAATTTAGAGAAGATATATAAACACCACCCACCTCTTTGAATTTTATTTTAAAATCATACCCTGATTTTGTTGGACGAATAACATCTGCAGTTACTTCTGCACCGGTTATTTGATTTTTATCTTTATCTAATAAGGTTAAATATAGCTTTGCATTATCAACTAATTTTAGCTCTGCTTGCCAACCCAGCTCTTTTTGTTTTTTTTCTTGTTCAAGAATATTGTTATATTTTATACCTGTTTCATAGTAATTTTTATCTATTACTCCAGTGTGAGTATCAACAGCCTTATATATAAAAAAACCATTTATTATTACTAGAAATACAAAGAATATTACAAAATACCAAGGTATAAATTTATCATATTTACCAATAGTATTGTTATTTTCACAATTAGCCATATTATTTTTTTCCACTTACAAAAATAGTCTCATATGATGAGCTATAATTAGTTTTATTATCAGTTATCTTAAAATATATTACTTTTCTACGTTCCTTTTGTCTATT